>CALYNW010000027.1 GCA_945224895.1 uncultured Clostridia bacterium | reverse complement strand
GGTTTATTGACGAGATACCCTATTGGACGGCAAAAAAGCACGGCAAGAAATACAGGCTTATGTATCAGGTTTATACCCACCCGAAATACAGAGAACACGGCAAGAAATTTTTTGAGGGCGTAAACGAACGATATACCGAATACGCAAAGAGCTTAGAGCCAAAGCTTGGTATTCCCTTTGGTAAGCTGACACCGCTGATTTTCATATTGATCAGGGCCTGTGTGCATTACGCACTGTTTGAGGATGAATTTTATTTGAAATCACAGATAGCGGTGCTTAAAGAAACCCTTGAGCTGTTTATTGAGAAATATAACCCCACCACAAACAAATAGGAGGAAATCATTATGAAAAAACGAATTTTAAGTATAGTATTGGCAATATGCTTATTGCTTACATTAGTGCCGACAACGGCGTTTGCAGATTTAACCAAAGAAACGTATGTTGTAGCCGGAATCAGTGATCTCTGCGGAAGCAATTGGGATCCAAATCCCGAAGCTTCACCGGATAATGTTATGACTGATAATGATGGCGACGGCACATACCAAAAGGTATATACCAATGTTGCTGTAATGGACGGCTATCAGTTCAAGGTGGTTAAATACACTCCTACCGGTGAGCAAACCTGGTACGGCATTGACGGCGGAATCGAAAACTTTAACTTCAATGTAAAGTCCGTTTGCGATGTAACAATCACGTTTGACACTGCAACACTAAAAATCACCGTAACGGGTGACGGTGTTGAGATTCCCACAACGCTCAATGTTGAATCAATGCGTACTGTAGGTAACGGCGACGGAAACTGGCTTAACGACGTAAATTGGGACCCTGCAGCTGATGAAAACCTTATGGCAGAGGTTTCTCCCGGTGTATTTGAAATCACATATACTGACCTTGATGAATTTGACAACTATCAGGTTAAGTTCGCTGCTAACGGCTCTTGGGCTGCTAACTGGGGCGGTGCTTATGAAGGCTCGGGTATTGAATCGGATGCAGTGTACAACTCCTCTGACAACATAACAATTGAGGTACCCTACGAGCTTGCCGATGTAACACTCAGGCTTGACCTTACTAACTTTGACTATGCAACAAAGACAGGTGCAAAGTTTACAGTGACGGTTGTTGATAAAGCGTCAACAAACTCCAAAAGCACCGAGCCAAGAGGGGCTGCCTATGCCACAAAGGCACAGTTAATGGATGACACATTTGCACCGGACGCAGACGGATATGATACCAATATCGGAAAGCTGGCGTTTGGCAAAAACAACAGTGGAACAGCACAGGAATGGTACATTTTAGGAAAGGATACCGGTATTGACGGAGATAATACGGTAATCTTTGCCGAAAGTCCTATGTCAATAGGCACGATTGAGGGAAATGGTTCCAACAAGACTTATGATTCTCAATGGGGATGCACATACCCCGATGGCACAACAATAAGTGAAGTGTATAGAAACCACTACGGAGCAAGCGTTCTTCGCGGAATAATGAATTATATAGCTACCGATACAAGCTGTTTCACCACAGCCGAGCAGGGCTTGATGAATTATACCACAGTAACAACGGCAGACGTATTTAACAATGCGGACTATACCACCACAGATAAGCTGTATGCGTTACAGGGAGCCTTGGACGAAACAATAATATACGCAGGAAGCAGTGATCAAATAGCACTTGCCACGGAAAGCTACTGGTGTACCGGAGACAACTTCTGGCTTCGCTCTCCTGCCGATGGAGCAAAAGGCTTGTCCGCTATTCCAAGCTACAGCGTCATCGCAACAACTATTAATGAGGACGGCACCTATGTTCAGCCGGCTTCAAATTTGAATTTGACAAAGGTACTTTTTTCATCTGCTGCGACAGCTAATCCGTCAATGGACGGTCCGTCATACGGTACAATTGCACCGGATAAAGCAATGGTTCTGCGACTGGACGGAAGCTCAATGGATATCGGTACAGTAGAATATGATCCACAGACCGATACAATTAAAGCCCAAAAGGGCAGTATCTCGGGTAAGGTTGCACTTGTAGTACAGGGTAAAAACATCGTACAGAAGCAGGATGAAATCGGAGAAACAGATTGGTTTTTCAGTGTGCGTGTGGACGGAGAATACTCTATAAATGCAGATGTAATTAAAGAAGCTTTCGGTTTTTCTTCCGTAAACTTTGAAAAATGTAAAATTTGGATTGAAACTGTAGGCACAGACAAAATGATTTATGCCGTCGGTAACAACAGCTCCTCCTCTCAAAAAGATAAGCTTTTAAGCATAACCGCACCACAGCCGAAAACAGTAGCTAACGGAACCACTTATGAAAATATGAATCTGCCCGATACGGTTGAAATTGAGACAGAGGGCAATACAGCAACCTCTGCTCCTGTTTCTTGGGATACAACTACACCGGCAAGCGGAAGCTATGACCCGAATAAATTAACAGAACAGACAGTGACATTGAATGGTGCTGTTACCTGCCCGGATGATGTTGATGATAACGGAGTTCCTCTTAAGACAACTATAACCATTACCATAAGTGCGGCAGATACAGTTAAGGCTCCGCAGGCAAATTTGGAAAGCGGAACATATCCCTCCAATCAGTCGGTTGAGCTTAGCTCGGCAACAGAGGGTGCAGATATTTATTACACTCTTGACGGTACAACACCAAGCCGTACAAACGGTACAAAATATACCGGAGCCATCAGCATAACAGGAACAGAAGCACAGTCCGTACAGACTACCATTAAGGCAATTGCCGTAAAGGATAAAATGCAGGACAGCTCTGTAAAAACATTTATCTATACAATTCAAATTCCCGATACTACACTCCCAACGGGAGAGATAAAGGTTGACACAAACAGTTGGAAAGCCTTCTTTAACGGCATCACCTTTGACCTGTTCTTTAAGAATTCGCAAACGGTAACGATTACTGCAAGCGACAACAGCGGCAAAGCAGTTAAAATAGAATACCTATTAAGCGGCGAAGAGCTTACTGTTGCTCAACTGAATTCAGCCACCTTTACCGCATATACCGGTGAGTTCAGAATCAACCCCGATAACGAGTATGTTATTTATGCAAGGCTCACCGACTCAAGCAACAATGTAAAATATATCAATTCCAACGGCATTGTGCTTGACGCAACAGCTCCTGTTATCACAGGCGTTGAAAACGGCAAAACCTACTGTGAGGAGCAGACTGTTACCGTTACGGATAAATATCTTGACAGCGTCACATTAGACGGCGCGGAAGTTTTACTCGACGCAAGCAATCAGTTCACCTTGTCTGCAGCAGATGCTGAGCAGACAATCGTTGCCACCGACAAAGCAGGTAATAAGACTCAAATAACTGCAACGGTGAAAAACGGTCATACAGATGCAGATGACGACCATATCTGCGATGATTGCGGCGAGATTGTCAGCAATCATATAGATAACGATGATGACGGCATATGTGATATTTGCTCGGCAGATATTGACTCCGATTCAAATAATTCAAATACAAAAAACGAAAATACAAACACAAGCAAAAAATCTCCACAAACAGGCATTGACGGTGAAACGGCATTATTACTTGCATTCCTCCTTTCCTGCGGCGGCGCGATTGTCGTTACAGGTGCTTACAGTAAAAGAAAAAAGCATTCTGCAAAGTAATATAACACAATAGGGTAACGGTTTTTTACCGCTACCCTTGGGCATTATATATAAATTCTCTTTGGAGGAAAACATTATGAAAAAACGAATTTTAAGTATAGTATTGGCAATATGCTTGTTGCTTTCATTAGTGCCGACTACTACTTTTGCAGATACCACAAGCTGCGAACACAGCTACGAATGGCAGAGCGGAAACGGACAGTATTGGCAAAAATGCAATAATTGCCAGGCTGAAACTGCAAAAAAGAAAATTCCGACCTTTACAATAGACGCTCCCGATAAGGTGTGCAGAACCCAAGACTGCGCAGTAAGCGTTTTACTGCCTAACAGTATTCCCGACGCAGTATTGACCTGTGAGTTTATAGGTCTCGGCGGAGCAATTGATACGACTGTAGAGGACGGCAGACTGTACGCCGTTGCCAAAGCCCAAGGTTATCCGAGTGTTGAAAACAGCTTCAAATTAGTTGTATATGCAACAACGTCCGACGGCTTCTCATTCACCGTAAGCAAGACTGTTGAAATACAAAATGAGCACAAAACAAAAACAACAATGACTAAAGCAACGACAAGCAAGGACGGAAAGGTTGTTAACACCTGTACCATATGCGGCAAAGCAGTTTCAACAACAGTAATTCCAAAGGCATCAAGCATTAAGCTTTCCGCAACAAGCTACACCTACGACGGCAAGGTTAAAACTCCTGCCGTAACAGTTAAGGATAGCAAGGGCAAGACCTTAAAGAAGAATACGGACTATACTGTTTCTTATGCAAGCGGTCGCAAGAATGTCGGCAAGTATGCCGTAAAGATTACATTTAAGGGTAATTACAGTGGAACAAAAACTCTCTACTTTACAATCAAGCCAAAGGCAACAAGCATTTCAAGCGTTACCGCCGGCTCAAAGAAATTTACGGTAAAGTGGAAAAAGCAGGCAACACAAACCACAGGCTATCAAATTCAGTACAGCACAAGCAGTAATTTTACTAACGCTAAAGCCGTAACAGTAGGCTATAACAGTACAACATCAAAAACAATTTCAAAGCTTTTAGGCAAGAAAAAGTATTATGTAAGAGTTCGCACCTACAAGACCGTTAAGATTAACGGCAAGGCTACAAAGATTTACTCAAGCTGGTCAAGTGCTAAGTCTGTTACAACAAAATAATTAAATTTTAAGAAGCAAACTGATTCCGTTTTTCTAACGGAGTCAGTTTTGTTTTTGTTTAAATCCGGTAATTGCTCATCTGCAATTGTCTAAAGACCCAAATAAAGATATTCAAGCCACGCTCAATCCACCAAAGCCGCTCCTGACGGTGCAGCGTACACATTTCTTGAACAGTCCTTCGGAGCTCTTTGCACGATAAGTATTTGTGCCGGCGGATTAACGGGACTGCCTCTTGTGGTATCAGAGTACCGAGAGCGTAAAATATTAAAGCGTTTTCAGGTCACTCTACCTTAAGCATTGGATTGATGGTGGGCGGTATTGCCATTAGATTTTTCAAGTGGGAATAATAAATCAAACAGCAAAATTGAAAATAAGCAGAAAAATAAACTAATATATTTCTCGGTATAGCAAAAGGCTCAGGGAGCAAAATCCCTGAGCCTGAAATCGTTTTATTAAGATGTATAAATTGCTTTTTATTACAGAAATTTGTTATTTAACAATAACCGTAAGTTGCAACAATCCAATTTCCGTTTGAATCCTTTGCAACATACCAATCCCAGTTGTATTCTGTATTTGGCTCCCAAGCAGGCTTTGCCCATTTTGATGTTTTGAAATTGCTTTTAAAAACAATGCAATCAACTATCTTTTTATCCTCAATCAGCTCTTGACAATAATTTATATTATCCTTGCTTATCTCATCTCCGCTATATGTTAATGAGTTCAATTCTGCGTCACTGAATTGCGAAAACTGATCAAATACTGCTTTTTTCGCATTGTCTATATCTTCTTTAGTATGAGTATTAGATGTTTCGTAGTTTATTGTTACATCTTTAAAATCGGCTTGCTGTCCTGCACAAGCAGTAAACAACAGCAGAAACAAAACAACCATGCTGACAATTGCTATATGTTTTCTCATAGTTATCACCTCAAAACAATTATAAACAGCAATGCCTGTTAACGCAATGTATTAGGTGTGGAAATTGTCCACTGATCGTGGATATCAGCGTTTGAACAAAGTAGTAGTTTTGTTGCGCTTATTGTAAACAATGATAGTTGCTTTTCAATAGTTATTCTTTTTCCGTGCTTTTTATTGCGGCTCTCTGCGCAAGTACCTTTTCGTGAACCTCAGCCTTGGTCTTGCCTGTCAGCTTGTAGAAGAAGAACGGAACGCCGGCAAGGAACATCATAAGTCCGTGAACAACTGTATAGAAGAACAAAAGCATTATCTTGGTGTGCAGGCTTTGCTCCTGAGCTACACCGTCAATTGCCTGAACATATTCAATAATCGGAACCTTTGTTCCGTAAAGAATTTTCGGTGCAAGGGCAGATGCTATTGTGCCGGAAATCATTGTGCCTATGCCGATAACAAAGGGCAGTGAAGCGTCAAGGCGTTTTCCTGTTTTAAGCTCAATATCCTCAAGCACATCTGCTTGGAACATTGTGGGCAGAAGATTTGATGCACCGAATTGTAAGCCGATAAGAAACAGAAACGCAACAAATATAATTTGAAGCACGGAGCTTGGATTTTTGAAATAAATATATCCAACGGCAAAAGCGGCGGTGTTAATGATAACGGAATAAATACCGCTTGCAATATAAAGCACCTTGGAATTGAATTTTTTCAGCAGGAAGTTGATAACAAGCATTCCGACTGCTGTTCCGATACCTGTCGGCAGACCGAAAAGCAGGAATTTGCCCGGTCCTAAAAGTGCTTCTGCAAGGAAGATGCCCATATATGTTGATACACCTCTAAAGCTTTTCAAAAACTCGGATACAATAATTGTCCACGCATATTTATTCTTTATTACGTCCATATATCCCTCAAGGGGATTCTTTTTTTCGTTGCTGTATGTAATTCTTTCACGGACTGTTTTCATACCGAGAAGCATTGTCATAATACCGAAAACACCGCAAAGTGATGCAACGCAGATATACCTGAGTCCCTTGTCCTTTACCATAAATGCAAGCACAAGCTCAACAACAAGAGGAGCCGAATTACCGACTGCAGAAACGATACCCCTAAATGACATAACGGTATCTCGTTCCTTCATATTAGGCGTCATTACAATGGCAACCTTGTTTACACAGTCGCCGAAATTAGTGCAAACGCTCCACGCAACTGCAACGGTAACAAGATAAATCATAAGCGTTGTGCCTGTAATTCCCTTCGGTGCCCAGAAGGAAAGCACAAGAAATATTCCCGCAGGAACTGCAACAAGAAGTGCAAGGGGTCTGAACTTACCGCCCTTGCCTGTTTTTCTGCCGTCAATATACATAGCTATGAAAAAGTTAAGTATAAACGGAATAACGGAGGTTAAGGTGTTGAATATTGAAACATCACTGTCGGGCAGTGACAATACGTTAATCAGGTAGTCGCTTCTGTATGAACCGACTGCTCCTGTCATCATTGTATAAAAGAATACTGCAACAAGATAAAGTATAAATTCCTTACCCTTAATATGCTTTTGCTCGCTTTGCTTTAATACTGATTCTGCCATAAATTTTTACCCCTTATAGTTTATTTGCAATATATTTTTAATACAGCATCATAATCCCTTTGCTTTTCGTCACCTATCATTGAAAGAATAAAGGTGTCAATATCCGAAAGCACGGGATTTTTCGCACCCATTTTTTTTTCGATTATATGAGTAACGGGATGAAGTCTTTTGAGCAGCTTTTCCATTGCTTCATACATAGGTGTGCCCTTTACATAAGGCTCATTACCCACAAAAATATTTCTGACAAGCTCAACACCTACATCTCTTGCAAGGCGGCTTTCAATGCTTTTATCCACCTTAAAGCAGAGGAGTCTGCCAAGCTTTTTAAGAGTAAAGCCGTCAAGTATTTTCTTTACAGGCTTAGGCAGTATTTCGTCCATTTTCCAATTAATCATTCTATCAAACCGCCATTTAAAATATTCCTCGGCGGTTTTGCCCTGCTTATCGTAGTCAAAATCATCAACGGTATATGATTTTATTTCTGCCTTGCCTTCTTTAACTGTTACCTTTCTGTATGCACAGGGACAGCCTACAAAGCAGCCTGTCTGCACATCGGTTATTGTGTTTCCTTTTTCGGTTGTATAATCCGTTACCGCCTGTGCGTGCATATGACCTGTGAAGATAAGGTCAAGACCTGCATCGGCAAATTCATTGGCACGCTTTTCCCAGTCGGTTAACTTTGCATCGCCTATCAAATTCATAATAGGAGAGAAAGGCAAAAGCGGATAATGCGTCATTGCAAATATGTAATTACCGCTTTCGTGAGCCTTTTTAATTTCCTCAAGCGCCCATTCCATTTGGTCGTCCCACAAGCCTTTAAATCCCTTGCAGTCGCCGTCGCAGTTTAGAGCAAGGAGCCTTATACCGTCTGCTATTTGCACAACCTAGCGCATACTTTTCCTATGCTCGCTTATTGCTTCGTCAAATCCGAAATCCTTATAAAAATCTCTCAGCTCATCCCTTGGCATACCCTTAACAGGTATCAGCTTGTCACCGTCAAACTCAACAGGCTCGCCGTCCTCGCAATAATCGTGACGGGCGGTAATTAGATAGATTTTTTTGCCCTGCTCCTTCAGCTTATATAGCCTTTCTCTAAAGCCGATATGACTTTGATACTCTCCGCGATAAACCAAATCACCGGGAATAAGAATAACATCTGTATCCTTATCCTGTGCTATTTGCTCAAAGCCTGCATCGACTATGGTAGGTGTTTCGGCAACGCATTTTTGGTCGGTTACGCTTCTTTTTTCATAAGCCTCGCCGGTTCTTTTAAATGAACTGTCAAAATAGTGAGTATCCGTTACAAGAAAAAAGGAAAACGGCTTTTCAATATTTTATCCCCCTTAATCATATTTATAAAATACCACATAAGACTGCCTT
>CALYNW010000026.1 GCA_945224895.1 uncultured Clostridia bacterium | reverse complement strand
TTAGGACTTAGGTAAGAACTGTTATCTTTCAATTATGCCTGTCCCGAGCATGGTTCAGAAATTGAAGAAATGAGCCCTAGAATGTTCTCCTTTAATAATCCTTTATGTGCATGTAAAAAATGCGGAGGATTAGGCTCATATAAGTAAATATCACCTGAACTTATAATTCCTAATAAAAAGCTCTCAATTAATCAGGGCGCAATTAAAGCGTCGGGCTGGAATATTAAAGAGGGCAGTATTGCAAGAATGTATTTTGAAGGACTTGCAAAGGCATACAAATTTTCCCTTGATGTTCCTGTTGAGATGATTAACGAGGAGGGAATTTATGCCCTGCTTTACGGCACCAACGGAAAGAAAATTGAAATGAGCCGTGTTACCTCCTACGGTACCGGAACATATAAAAGCGATTTTGAGGGTATTATTCCAAACCTTAACCGCAGATATGCCGAAACCACATCCGATTGGTCAAGGTCTGATATAGAAGCGGTTATGACCACCTGTGTATGTCCCGATTGTAAGGGGTCAAGGCTTACTCCCGAAATAATGAGCGTTACTGTAGGCGGCAAGAATATTTATGAATTTTGCTCAATGCCTATTTCAGAGGAGCTTGAATTTATTAAAAATCTTCAGCTTACTCCAAGGCAGGAGATTATCGGAAAGCTTGTAATTAACGAAATCAGACAAAGACTTGAATTTTTAAACTCCGTAGGTCTTGATTATCTTTCTCTTTCACGTGAGGCGGCTACGCTTTCAGGCGGTGAGGCACAGAGAATACGTCTTGCAACGCAGATAGGCTCATCTCTTATGGGTGTGCTTTATATTCTTGACGAGCCGTCAATCGGTCTGCATCAACGTGATAATGATAAGCTGCTTGCTACTCTTAAAAATCTTCGTGATTTGGGAAATACCCTTATTGTTGTTGAACACGACGAGGACACAATGAGAAATGCCGACTATATTGTCGACATCGGACCGGGTGCAGGTGTGCACGGAGGAGAGCTTGTTGCGGCAGGTACGGTTGACGATATTATAGGCTGTGAGCGTTCAATAACAGGTATGTACCTGAGCGGTAAAAGATTTATTCCCGTTCCCGAAAAAAGAAGGGCAGGAAACGGAAAAAAGCTTACCGTTTACGGAGCAAGCGAGCATAATCTAAAAAACATAAATGTTGAAATTCCTCTGGGGAAATTTGTTGCAGTTACAGGTGTTTCAGGCTCAGGAAAGTCAAGCCTTGTAAATGAAATACTTTATAAATATCTTTGTACAACTCTTAACGGCGGTAAAAAGCGACCTGGAAAATTTGACAATATAACAGGTGCAGATAATCTTGATAAGGTAATAGACATTGACCAGTCGCCCATAGGCAGAACTCCGAGGTCAAATCCCGCAACCTATACAGGCGTTTTCAACGATATAAGAGAGCTTTTTGCACAAACACCTGATGCAAAGCAAAGAGGCTATAAGGCAAACAGATTTTCCTTTAATGTTAAAGGAGGAAGATGCGAAGCCTGCGAGGGTGACGGTATAGTAAAAATCGAAATGCACTTTTTAGCCGACGTTTATGTTCCCTGTGAGGTATGCTCGGGAAAAAGATACAACAGAGAGACACTTGAGGTTAAATTTAAGGGCAAGTCAATATTTGACGTTCTTGAAATGACTGTTGACGAGGGTGTTGAATTTTTCTCACAACAGCCGAAAATCCTCAGAAAGCTTAAAACCCTTCAGGATGTTGGCTTGGGATATATAAAAATCGGACAGAGCGCAACTACCCTTTCCGGCGGTGAGGCTCAGAGAGTTAAGCTTGCCACCGAGCTGTCAAAGAGAAGCACGGGCAAGACCATTTATATCCTTGATGAGCCTACTACGGGACTTCATACAGCAGATGTTCACAGGCTTGTAAATGTACTCAATATGCTTGTTGATACCGGCAATACGGTTGTTGTGATTGAACACAATCTTGATATTATAAAAACTGCCGATTATATTATAGACTTAGGTCCCGAGGGAGGTAACGGCGGAGGAGAAATTGTTGTGTGCGGTACGCCCGAGGAGGTAGCGGATTGTGAAAAATCCTATACAGGAAAATATCTTAAACCGCTTCTGAAAAATATTAATTAACATAATTATTACCTACATTTTACTTTAAATTTGATGTTGATTTAACATTTGACGTTTATACTTTGACTGTACAAAAATAAACATTTGTTAAATTTGAAGGTGAAATGTATGGAAGAAGCAAAAAGCAGTAGCATTGCTTTAGAAGAGAAAAAAGAAAATACGATTAAGGATAAGTTAAAGGCATTCGTAAACAAGCACGGTGAAATATGGAAATTTATTAAATTCTCCTTTACAGGAGCAAGCACATCTGTGCTTGAAATGGCTGTATTTGCCGTGCTTCAGTATGTAGTGTTCAAATCTCTTAATGAGGTTCCCGTAACCGATAATGCTGTTTTGTCATTTCTCGGAATTGAATATAAGGGATATATGTATTCCTATTTCATATCCGCAGTAATCGGCTATGCCGCAGCGTACATAATGAACAGAAAGCTGACCTTTAAGGCGGATGCAAACCCTGTTTTGTCAACAATCATTTATGCGGTTATGGTTGTTTGTACGATAATTTTTAACACATGGTTTGGATCCTTTCTCGGTACACTGATAAAAAACAACGGCTATGACAGTGTGTTTATCGTAATGCTGACAAAGCTTGTGGTTATGACTGTGCCTACAATCTGGACTTATCCTTTGAACAGATTTGTAATACACAGAAGGAAGAAACCTATTGATGAAAAAAAGTAAAAGGCTTGATAATTTTAAGAAAAAGCACAAGGAGCTTTGGAAATTTATAAAATTCAATATAACGGTTATTGTAACATCGGCACTTGATATTGTTACATATTTAATATGCCTGTATTTTATTTTTAAAAGTCTTAATTCAGCTCCGCTTCCCGATAATGCTTTATTATCATTTCTCGGCATCAGATACAAGGGATATCTGATTTCATATTTAATATCAACAACGGCAGGATATGTGGCGGCTTATCTTATGAACAGAAAGCTGACCTTCCATTCAAATATTAATCCTGCCTACAGCTCAAGCCTTTACTTTCTTCTTGCTCTGTTTAATATACTTGTAAGCTCATGGATCGGCGGTGCCTTCGGCTCGTTTATGACGGCTCATTCGCTGTCAAATCCGTTTACCGAAATAATATCAAAATTCATAATAATAAACATACCTACGATTTGGACATATCCTATTGAAAGGTATCTTATTCACAGAGTAAAGAAAACAAAATAAAGGCTTCAAAAGAATTTTCTGAGAGGCGTTTATCTATGAAAAATGTTAAAACAGGTTTTGCTTTTAAATGTATGTTTTCGGCAGTAATCAGTTCGGTTTGCTTTAGTGTTTTGTATTTTTGGGTTTTCAGAATATCAATGCAAAGTCCTGACAATCACCTTGCGGTATATAATTTATTCGGAATATTTTATAAGGATTTGTTTTGGGCTTCTCTGATAACTCAGCTGGCAGGTACACTTTTTATAAGCATTGTATCGGCGTTTGGTAAAAATCAAAGCACTAATCGGATTGTGTTATCATTTTCAGCATCAATAATTCTGTCGGCCTTAGGCGGATGGTTTTGCTCTTGGGTAGGAAGCTATCTCAATTCGCTTCCGAATTTGAACGCATCTGTTCAGATTTTGCTCCAGCTTGCAGTATTATTTTTGAATCTGTTTTTTATTAATTCTGTTATGAATTTAAATAAGGAGAAAAAGAAATCTAATGAAATATAAGCTTATCGCCTGTGACCTTGACGGAACCCTGCTTGATGACAATAGCGTGTTCACCGATAAAAATGCAGACGCCGTAAAAAATATAGCGCAATCGGGAGTTAATTTTGCAGTTGTTACGGGACGGACATTTTACGAAATTCCTAAAGAGGTCAGAGAGTGTAAATACATAGATTATGTGATTTATTCAGACGGTGCCGTTGCAGTAAATAAAAACAGCTCAAAGGTACTTTTCAGCAAGTATTTTACTAATGATTCTGTCAGAGAAATATTCAATCTGCTTGATTCCTTTGATACGATGATTGAGCTTTACGAGGACGGCAATCCTGTTACGGACAATGATAAAATAAGTGAAGAAGCTCTTGATTATTACAGTGTTGACGAAAACTATAGAAGTGTAATTTATGAAACAAGAATAGGTGTTGACGACCTTTCCGAGCACGTGCAAAAGTCTGTTAAAACAGAGATTTTTAATGTGTTTTTTAAGAATCCTAATGAACGTCTTGAATGTATGAGACAGCTTAAGGATTTTGATGATATTTCCTTTACAACCTCTATGGACAATAATCTTGAGATTATGCCTCTTAAGGTGTCAAAGGGAAAGGCGCTTTCAAGGCTTTGCGATATGCTGAATATTCCAGACAGTAGGGTTATAGCAGTTGGGGACAGCAGCAATGATGTAACTATGTATGCTTATGCAGGTCTGTCTCTTGCTCCTGCAAATGCTTCTGACGAGATTAAAAAAATTGCAGATAAGGTTATTTGCTCAAATAACGACGGCGTTGCAGATTTTATTTATAAAAATATTTTGTAAGAAAAAAGAGGATAAATATGTTTGGCAGAATACATTTTTTGAATACAGGTCATTCCGATTGTATAATTCTTGAAAGTCAGGGAAAAATTGCTATGGTTGACTCTGCGGAGGATACAGACTATCCTGTCGATAAGCCTAACCTTAATCTTAAGGGCTATGAAAAAGAGGTTGTAGATTACCTTTTAAAAAATTTTTCAGATGAAAACGGAATGGTGAATATTGATTTTGTTCTGGGAACTCATTGCCATTCGGATCATATCGGAGGCTTCGATACCGTTATAAATCATCCTAATATAAATGTCAAAACCGCATACCTAAAGCCGTACAAAGAAGAAGACGTCTTCGTTATGGAAAGAAAAAGGTGGGATAATACAGAGGTTTATAACCAAATGTTAGATGCCATAAGGGCAAATAATGTGGAAAGAGTGGAAGCCTTTGATGACCTTGAAATTTCTTTAGGAGATTTTATAATTCATTTTTATAACGGCTTATACAGAAAAAGAAAAAGAAAATTCGGTGAGAATATAAATTCAGTAGTAACGCTTGTTTCCCTTGGAAATAAAAAAGCAGTCCTTGCAGGAGATTTAAACTATAAGGACGGAGATGAAAAAGTCATTGCCGACAAAATCGGTAAGGTTGATATTCTTAAAGTAGGTCATCACGGCTATTTCGGCTCAACCTCATTTTACTGGGCTAAAAAGCTAAGCCCCGAATATTCGGTTGTCTGTAACAGTCTGAGAGCTATTTATCCCGATGTTCGTTACAAGCTGCTTAAAATTGCAAAATCAAGCATAATTGCAACTGCCGATTGCAACGGCGTTATTGCCGAAATCAGTGACAATAGTATTAAAATGGAAAGAAATATAATGTAGTCTACTCAAATAACAGCCACGATAAATTTTTCGTGACTGTTATTTTTTATCTGCCAAAAGATACTTTGAATTTATTTTTTATAATGATAAAAAATATAAGGAGAAAATCAGAAAGGCGATGATAAAATTGAATAAAAGAATAATATCATTGCTTATGATTTTTTCTCTGCTACCGTTTGTTATTATTTCCGCAGGGTCATCAAAAAGCACCGTGTCAGTCTTAAATGAAAACGGAGAAATTCTTGAAAATTACTATTCCTCAAATAATATTACTCAGTCATTAAAAAGAGCCTTTGATTATACAAAAAATAATGCCTCTGCCGAAAATCTGCTGACTATCCGAATTGAAAAGGGGAGCTATGATGTAAAGGAAACGATACATCTTTCAAGCTATACAACCCTTGATTTAGGCGGAGCAAGGCTGATAAATTCCAACAGAAAAAGAGGTAATATACTTAAATCTCCCGAGGATAGACCGTATCCTAAATATACATCTCTGACCGAAAGTATTATAAAAAACGGAATACTTGACGGGAATTTCAATACAAATCAATCCTGTATGCTGAGGCTTTGCCATTGTAAAAATGTAGTAATTGAAAACGTAACCTTTCTTAATAATTATTATTCCCACCATGCAGAGCTTGCCGCCTCAGAAAATGTTACCTTTAGAGATTGCAGCTTTTCGGGGCAGGTGTCGGATTTGAATATAAGCTCCTCCGAGGCAATTCAAATTGATATTTTGGATAAGGTTCATTTTCAGGGCTTCACCTGCTATGATAATACAATGAATAAGAATATTACTGTTGAAAACTGTATCTTTAAAAATGTTTACAGAGGTGTCGGAACTCATAATTATTTCAAGGATTTATACCAAAGCGGTATAACAATAAAAGGCTGTACCTTTGAAAATATTACCGACTGCGCCATATCGGCAGTTAATTTTGAAAATGTATTATTTAAGAACAATAATTATATAAATTGTAAATATTCTGTATTTTTGAGAGATAACGGCAAATAAACACTTGTCAATTTTTCCTTGATGTTATATACTTTTATATCGGAAAAACTATGATAATTTGTTTGGCAGGTGGTCAAATGCCGATTTCCGTAATGATAAAGCCGGCTTCAAGCAACTGTAATCTTGATTGCAAATATTGCTTTTATCATTCCTTGGCAAATGAAAGAAGAGAATTTTCAAAGGGTATGATGAGTGCTCAAACAGCATACCGTGTTGTTGACAGTGCTCTTGATTTTGCAGACGGTACAGATGTTTACTTCACCTTTCAGGGCGGTGAGCCTTTACTTCAGCCCTTGGAATTTTATACCGGCTTTGTGGATTATGTCAAAAAGCATAATAAAAAAAACAGCAAAATAAACTATTGCCTTCAGACTAACGGTACTCTTATTACTGATGAGCTTGCCCGATTTTTTGCAGATAACGGCTTTCTTGTGGGCGTATCTCTTGACGGAGACAGAGAGCTAAACCGATATAGAGTGTATTATGACGGCAGTGAGTCCTTTGATGATGTTTTGAATGGTATTGAAAAGCTGAAAAAATATAATGTTAAATTCAATGTTCTTTCTGTGCTGACAAAGAATACAGCACTTAATTTCAGACAGGCTTACCGATTTTTTAAAAGTAATAATCTTCGTTATCTACAGTTTATAATAGGACTTAGACCTATGAAAAGCGAATATGACGAGAATATGTTTATGAGCTGTGAGGATTATGAATATTTCCTCACTAAAGGCTTTAATATATATTTTAACGATTATATGAGAGGGGATTATGTATCTGTCAGAAGCTTTGATAATTACATTTCCCTTGTAAACGGAGGCAATGCCGAGCAATGCGGTATGAACGGCTTTTGCTCGAATCAGTTTGTTGTTGAGGGTGACGGAAGCGTTTATCCCTGTGATTTTTACTGTACAGACGAATGGTATTTGGGCAATATTAATAAATCATCATTTAAAGAGTTGTATAATCTGCCCAAGACGGCAGAGTTCCTAAAAACTTCATTTAAGCTTGATGACAGATGCAAGGATTGTGAATACTTTTATATCTGCCGAGGCGGAGGATGCAGGAGAAACAGGCAGGATAAGGATTATTGCAATGCCTATAAAACCTTTTTCTCCTCAAGTGAATTTAAAATGAAGCAATTTAAAAAGTAGGTGTATTTCAATGAAAAAATCAATTTGTCTTTTAATGTGTGCCGTGCTTTTATGTATATCCTTTACGGGATGTTCTTCAGGCAATGATAAAGAAAAAGGAAATGATGCAGAATCCACAGTAAGCGATTTGAAAATTACTTACGATTCCCACTATAGTGATATGGACGAAAGTGCGGTTCGTACATACGAAAAGCTCTGCAATGCAGTTATTAATCACGAAACAGAAGTGAAATTTAATACATCTATGCTTGATGATGTTAACCAGCTTTTCTATACAAGCTTTCCGCTTTATGCCCTTGTTGACGGTATGGAGTTTCTTGACGATAAAACAGGAGTTTCAATTACATATAAGTATGAGACAGAGGATCATACAAAAAAGGTTAATGAATTTAAAAATGCCGTAAGCGAAATAATGAACAGCTGTGATTACGGCTTGGTGGGGAATAATCAGTATCTGCTTAATCTTTATACTTATATTGCTTCAAATGTAACTATTGATAATTCCGTTACTACCGTTATGGATACGATTATAAATAAAAGAGGTATAAGTGCTACAATATCAGGTATGTTTGAGTATTTATTGCTGCAGGCTGATATTTCCGCAAGCCATATTATGAATCTTGACTCGAATTCCATAGCAAGAATGATATCAATGGCAGAATTTAACGGCGGGACCTACTATTTTGACCCTGCATCGGAAATAAATGAAAATTCAGGCTCGGGACTTGTTTATTTTGCTATGGACAGTGCAAGGGCTACCGTTTCATCAAATGATGAATTTGTATTCACGGATAAAGAAAAGCCGGAAGAAATTGTCGACGATACTTATGATATTCTTTCAACCTGTAGCTCATATACTGTTGAGGGTAATAAGGTGATTGCAGACTGCAAGGGCTATGATGATTTTGAGTTTACTATTAATTGACTTATCGTTACCAATTTGTACATTTTAATAAATTATACAAAAAAGGTGCAATTTTTTGCATCTTTTTTGATGTATTATTTCATTACTTATGTTATTATAATTACATTATAGTATTTA
>CALYNW010000025.1 GCA_945224895.1 uncultured Clostridia bacterium | reverse complement strand
ATCTTATCTCGGGCTTTCTTCTGATTATACCAAACCCTGAGCAAGGCACATCACAGAGAATTCTGTCAGCCTTTGATATGCTCTCATTATAAACCGAGGCATCATTGACACCTGCTTCAATTATATCAATTCCAAGTCTATTGGCAGATTTTTTTACAAGATTAACCCTTTGCTCATATAGGTCATAAGAATAAAGCTTACCACTGTTTTTCATATCAAGGGCTATTGTAAATGACTTTCCTCCCGGTGCAGAGCAAACATCAAGAACGGTTTCACCATCCTTTGCCCCTAAAGCCCTCGCACATTCATAGCTTGACAAATCCTCAATATAAAACAGTCCGTTTTGAAATGCCTTTGACTTATTCAAATCAAATGAAGAATTAATTTTTACAACGTCACCGAAAACCTCGCAGTCAATATTATCGCATTGAAGCTCATAGAAAAGCTCGTCAGCATCAACATACAATAAATTGGGAATTGCAAATACAGGCGGTCTGCTGTTTATACAGGGCAGAAATTCACTGACCTTATCTTCACCATACTGCTTTTTCCACATATTAATTAGATTTTCGGGAACAGAATATTTAACTGATAAATCGTCGGGAATTTCTCTGTCAGCGTCAATTTTATGCAAAACTGCATTTACAAGCCCTGAATAAAAATCCTGCTTTATATCTTTAGTAAGCTTTACACTTTCGTTTATGGCGGCACTTGACGGCACCTTATCCATAAAGAGAAGCTGATAAGCGCCCATTCTGAGAATTATCTGAATTTTAGGCTTTAGCTTTTTGTCTGTATATTTCTCTAAAAAATAATCAAGAGTAAGCTTTCTTTCAACAACACCGTAAACAAGGGCTGAAACAAACTGCTTATCTTCTGTATCCTTTTTCAGAATACTGTCTAAAGCAAGGTTTGAATAGGAATTGTCGCTGAAAATTTTATAGAGCGTTTCAAAGGCAATTAAACGTGGGCTTTTCATTAGTTTCTGTTATTTCTTCCTGCAATCAGGAAAAGTCGTAAAAGTGTTGCAAGGGCTGATGCAAGAGCCGCAACATAGGTAAGAGCCGCTGCAGTTAAAACCTTCTTTGCACCTGTATACTCCTCACCCTCAAGAAAACCGTTTGCTTCAATAGTTTGGAGAGCTCTTTTCGACGCATTAAATTCTACAGGAAGTGTAATGAATTGAAAAAGTGCTACGGCACCATATAGAATAATTCCCGCATAAATCAAGGTGTCGCTGTAAAGAAACATACCGATAAGGGCAAGAGGAACACCAAGCAAAGAGCCGATTCTTGTCATAGGGATAACGGCGTTTCTTATTTTCAGCGGAGCATATCCCTGAGCGTGCTGACAGGCGTGACCTGCTTCGTGGCAGGCAACACCGATTGCGGCTACACTTCTTGAGCTAAAAACGTCCTGAGAAAGGCAGATTTCTTTATTCTTGGGGTCATAATAATCTGTCAGCGTACCGCCGACCTGCTTGATTTTGACATCTGTTATACCGTTAAGCATAAGAAGTCTGTAAGCGGCATCGGCACCTGTCAAGCCTCTCCTGTTTTGAACACGTGAATATTTATTAAACGAATTTTTAACCTTTATTTGGCATGCCATTGCAAAAATGAACACAGGAATCATAATGTATCCTGTCAGATAATATGCAAAATAAGAACCCATAAATCATTCTCCTAATACTGTTCCTGTCTCAATTTTGTTTCCAAGCAAATAGGCAGAAGCACTCATTCTTTTTTTACCGTCAGCCTGAAGCTCCAAAATGTCAACACATTTTCCGTCACCGCAGGAAACGGTTATCACACCATTATTATCAACTACTTCGCCCGCTTTATTACCTGTTTTATCGGACAAAAGAGTTTTATGAATTTTAAAATTTTTACCGTTAATTAATGTGGTTGCACAGGGCCAAGTCTGTAAGCCTCTTACAAGATTATGAATTTCCTGTGCAGACCTGCTCCAGTCAATCGGGCATAAATCCTTGGTAATCTTGACAGCATAGCCAAAATCGCCCTCAGGCTGTTTTACAGGCTCTACTGTACCCTTATCAATCATATCAAGAGCTTTAACCAAGGCATCTGCACCGATAAGTGAAAGCCTATCAAAAAGCTCCTCAGAGGTTTCATTTTCACCTATTTCTGTTTTCTCAACATAGAGCATATCGCCCGTATCAAGCCCCTCATTCATCTGCATAACGGTTACGCCTGTTTCCTTATCACCGTTTAATACTGCCCACTGAATAGGAGCAGCACCACGATATTTAGGAAGAAGCGAAGCGTGAACATTAACACAGCCGAATTTTGCAGAGGTAAGAATTTCTAAAGGCAAAATTTTACCGTATGCAACAACTATAATTATATCGGGATTTATTTTATTTATAATTTCAAGTGCCGTGCCGTCCTTCATAGACTGAGGCTGATAAACAGGAATGTTATTTTCCTCTGCCAAATCCTTTACAGGAGGAGGCGTTAAAATCTGCTTTCTTCCTACCGGCTTATCAGGCTGTGAAAACACGGCGGCAACATCGTATTTTTCATCAATTAATTTTTCTAAACAGGAAGCGGCAAAATCAGGCGTTCCCATAAAAATAATTTTCATTTAATCACCGTTACCCTAACTGTGTAATTCTTCTCCGTCAACAATATGAGAAGTAAAAAGAATACCGTCAAGGTGGTCAATTTCGTGGCAAAAAGCCTTTGCTTTTAAGTCCTCTCCTGTGAACACCTGCCACTTTCCGTTTCTGTCCTGAGCCTTAACCTGTACCTTTTGAGGTCTTTTTGTATCAGCCCATTTACCGGGTAGAGAAAGACAGCCCTCTTGAGAAATCTGTTCTCCCTCCTCAAAGGTAATTTCGGGATTAACAAGCTCAATCGGACCCTCTCCGATATCTATAACTACTACTCTCTTAAGTATACCCACCTGTACTGCGGCAAGACCTACGCCGTTATCGTTATACATTGTTTCAAGCATATCATCAATGAGGATTGCCAGCTTTTCGTCAAACTTATCGACTACCCTGCTTTTTTTATACAAAATGGGGTCTCCCAGCTTTACAATATTCCTAAGTGCCATTTCAATCTCCTAATTCATATCACAGGGGTTCATATCAAGAGAAATTTGAACCTCTTTGTATTTTTTCATCTTACATACATTTTTTAACACGTCGTTAAACATAGTACGAATTTTTTTTGAATTTTTACATTTAACAAACAATCTGTATCTGAAGCTGTTATTAATCTTTGAAATTTTTGCAGGACTCGGTCCTAAAATAATAATTTTTTCCTGCTCTGCTTTATTTAATTTCGTAAGCTCTTCAAAATAAGCCTTTGCACATAAAGCCACATCATTTTCATTTTCTCCGGTAAAGGAAGCAGAAAAGATATCACAATATGGCGGATAAATCATCATTTTTCTGAGAGCTATTTCCGTATCGTAAAAGCTCTTGTAATCCTGATTTGACGCGTTTTCTATAGTTTCATTATAAGGATTAACCGTCTGAATTACGGCTCTGCCCTTTGTGTCTCTCCTACCGCTTCTGCCAACCACCTGAGTAATCAGGTCAAAGCATTTTTCAGAACTGTTATAATTTTCGTCATAAAGAGAATTATCAGCATTTACAACACCTACAAGTGTTACATCGGGAAAATCAAGTCCCTTTGCAACCATTTGCGTACCTATCAGAATATCATACTGATGCTCTGAAAAAGCAGTAAAAAGTCTGTCGTGGCTGAACTTGGTTGACGTTGTATCAGCATCCATACGTAGCAGTCTTGCGTTTGGAAAAAGGCTGTTAATTTCATCCTCAATACGCTGAGTACCATAACCGCTGTACCTAATATTCTCACTTGAACACTCGGGACAAACATTGTCAAGTCTCTTGGTAAAACCGCAATAATGACAGGTAAGCCTATTGTTGTAGCTGTGGTAAGTAAGAGAAATTGAACAGTTCGGACAGGTTATAACATGACCGCAGTCATTACAGGCGATAAAGGTGTTATAGCCTCGTCTGTTTATCAGCAAAATTGCCTGCTTTCCGTCATCAAGAGTTTCCTGTAAAAGCTCCTTAAGCTTAGCGGAAATAGGAGATTTATTGCCGTTTTTCATTTCCTGCTTCATATCAACGGTTATGACCTCCGGCAAATTAGATTCGCCGTATCTTTCGCTTAGCTCACAGAGTTTATACCTTCCGCTTAAAGCATTTGAATAGCTTTCAAGAGACGGCGTTGCAGATGTCAAAAGAAGTAAAGCATTATTATATGCCGTTCTGAATTTCGCAATCTCTCTT
Organism: uncultured Clostridia bacterium; assembly: GCA_945224895.1. Taxonomy (GTDB): domain Bacteria; phylum Bacillota; class Clostridia; order Oscillospirales; family Acutalibacteraceae; genus Eubacterium_R. The sequence continues at coordinate 4,542 of CALYNW010000025.1, read as the reverse complement.
GCATGATATTTCGGTGTACGTTCACTTTTATAGGTATGCTCCTGCTCTTCATCAATAATTACAAGTCCTAAATTATGAAGCGGTGCAAAAACTGCACTTCTTGTGCCTATAACAATTTTCGCTTCTCCCCTGTCGGCTCTTTTAAATTCGTCATTTCTTTCACCGATAGAAAGACCGCTGTGCATTATTGCAACCTTACTGCCGTAGCGTTTCTGAAAAATTCCAAGCGCCTGAGGAGTAAGGCTGATTTCGGGAACAAGAACAATAACGTCCTTATTCATTTCAAGAGCAGAATCAATCAGCTTAAGATAAACCTGAGTTTTTCCGCTACCGGTAACACCGTAGAGAAGCCCTGTACCGCCACCGTTTTTAAGCATATCAAAATAAGTGTCATACGCTTTTTTCTGCTGAGATGACAGGACAATATTCTGCGGTGAGCAATCGGATATATCCTTATACGGAGTTCTGTAAACCTCTTTGTCAAAAAATTCAACAACGCCGTATTTTTCGAGATTTTTCAGCACGACCTTACCTACTGAGCAAAACTCACAAACCTCATTAACGCCGGCAGCACCAATATCAAACAAAAGATTTACAACGCTTTTTTGCTTGGGTGTAAGCTTTGGCAGACTTTCCTCATTATCAACGATAATCCTAACCATTTTTTCTGAGGCGTCACCGATTTTGCCGAAGCCTCTGGGAAGCATTTGACGCAGGCAATCATAGGTTGTGCAAAAGCATCTTTCCTTAAGCCATAGGGCAAGAGATACCATTTCTTCGCTTAAAGCGGGTTTGTCGCCCATTACCTCGGAAATCTCTTTAAGTGACGAATTTATAGCAGTATAAATTCTCACAACTATTCCGTCACGCAGTTTATTGCCTTTACCGAAGGGCACCCTAACTCTCATACCGACCTTGACTGATTTTTCCAAATCCACAGGGACATAATAGTCATAATCGGAGTCGGTATTAAAAAAAGTATTCTCTACTGCAACAACAGCAATAATTCGGTTCATTATTTTGATTTAAGCTCGTCAGGCTCTTCAATTACATATTTACCGTCAAGGATTTCCTCAATAGCTGTTGAAACTGTCTTAACGTCGATATGCTCTTCTCTCTCAATAGCCTCATCTCTGATTTCCCTTGCTCTTTTTGCAGTACCGAGAACAAGGCTGTAACGGCTGTTGAAGACCTTTAACATTTCTTTTATATCCTGATTAAACATAATATTATCTCCTTAAAATAATTATTTGTTTCTTTTCTCAAGCTCATCATTGAGAATTTTATCAATAAAATTAACGCAGTCATCAAGATTGTCGTTAATAATTTTGTATGTATATTTGTCCTGATATTCAAGCTCGTTTTTCGCAATATCAAGACGCAGCTTTATCATTTCCTCACTGTCCTTATCTCTCATATAAAGCCTTTGCTCAAGTACCTCAAGGCTTGGCGGAATAAGGAAAATTGAAACACAGTCGGGGAAAAGCTCCATAACCTTTTGGGCACCCTGCACCTCAATTATAAGAAAGCAGATTTTGCCCTCATCTATTGCTTTTTTAACACCGTCAACAGGCGTTCCGTAATAGCAGTTGTTATAAACAGCATATTCAAGCAGTCCGTCATTTTCAATCATTTCCTTGAATTTATCCTCGGAAACGAAGAAATAATTTACGCCGTCAATCTCTCCGTTTCTCGGTGCTCTTGTGGTGGCGGAAACAGACTCAACAACATCGCCTCTCCTTTTGAGAAGCTCGTGAAAAACAGTATCCTTTCCGCAACCGCTTGGGGCGGAAAAAACAACAAGCATACCGTTATTATTCATCTGTATCCACCTCCGAGCCGAATTTTAAAGCAATTTGCTTTAAATCAAGATATGACAAAACTACATTATCACTGTCGGTAATGATAACGCTCATGGTTTTTCTTCCATGAGTGGCATCAATAAGGGTGCCGTTTGCTTTGCTTTCACGGACAATTTTCTTAACAGGAGCAGATTCTGGAGAAACAACGGAAACTACCCTGTCGGCATTTATCAGGTTGCCGAAGCCGATATTAACTAATTCCATATTACTCTATATTCTGAATCTGTTCTCTGATTTTTTCTATCTCTGCTTTGATGTCGACTACCTTGCGGGCAATGGCAACATCATTACATTTTGAGCCGATAGTGTTTGTTTCTCTGTTAATTTCCTGAACAAGAAAATCCATTTTTCTGCCCACAGCCTCGTCGCTGTCAAGGAATTTTCGAAGCTGGTCGATATGAGAGCGAAGTCTGACTGTTTCCTCTGCAACGGCAACCTTATCGGCATAAATTGCAACCTCTTGGAGAATTCTGCCCTCATCAAGAGTTACGTCACCTAAAAGCTCGTGAACACGCTCAACAAGCTTATCGTTATACTCCTGAACGGTCTCAGGTGAACGTTCTTCAATAAACGATACGGTATCAAGAATAAACTGACTGCGGGAATATACGTCATCATACATCTTTTTGCCTTCGACAGAACGCATTTCGATAAACCTATTAACTGCTTCCTCGGCAACGGATTTAACCATATTCCAGATTTTTTCCTCGTCCTCCTCGGCTTTCTTAACAACAAGAACGTCGGGAAAGCGTGCTACTGTTGAAGCGCCGAAATCCTCCTTTAAATCATAGGTTGAAGAAATTTCCTTTAACGCTTTAACGTAGGCAGAAGCAAGGGTATTATTTACAGCAACATCTGCCGACTCTGTATTAAGAGCATCAATGGAAACGAAGCACTCAACCTTACCTCTTGAAACACGGGAGTTTATAAAGGATTTCAGCTTATCCTCAATAAAGCCGTACTGACGGGGACAGCGAGAAGAAAATTCAAAATATCTGTGATTGACAGATTTAAGCTCAACAGCGATAACGTAGCCGTCAAGCTCCTTTACAGCTCTGCCAAAGCCTGTCATTGATTTAACCATAGTGACTCCTTAAATTTTATTATTGTTATTATAGAAATATAAGTTATAGCAGTCAAGGGTTTGTTAATATTTTGTTTACAATTTTAATATTTAATTTACAAACAAAGAAAAGGCTCTGCCGAAGCAGAGCCTTTTTTGTTAATTCAATTTAGAAATCGAATCCACCGTCACCATAGTCGGTATCATTTGAACCATCACCATCAATAGAGGAGGTTGAGATAACGAATGAATTGTTAAACTTTTCGATTTCATAGTCAGGAGTTTCGTAAAATCTTTTCATTAACAACTCCCCCCTATTTAGAACGGTACTGTGATGTAGTAAGATCAGAGTAAACAGTTTGTGTTGTTCCTGTTGAATCTTTGTAGGTTACATAAGCAACTGCACCCATATAAAGTGAATCATACTCTTTAGAGGATGATACATTTATGATGTACTGCTTTGTATCCTTAACGTAGTTTTTAGCAACAAACTTCTTAGCAGTTCCGCCGTCAACCTTGTAATTATCCTTATCATTAACAGCATCAGGTTTATTTACTGCTGATGTCTTCATAAGAACACCTGCTTCATCTAATGTACAACCATCAGGAAGTGTAAATGAACCGATAGCGGTAATTGTCTTATCGCTGTAACGAAGGTCAATAACTGTTGCTGTCGCATTTACTGTTGCGTCAGCGTTTTCAGCCTTAATGCTAACATCCTTACAAGCTCTGAATGTGTATGTAGGACCGTATCCTGCAAGCTTGTCGTCAACATACCAAGCAGTGCTTTCTTTACCATCAACAGCAGTTACAGTTACCTTCTGATCCCATTCAGCTGACGCAAAAGTGCTACCATTGATGTTACATGTATCACCAACACAGGTGATAGTGTAATTATTTTTTGGATTATACTTAACAGTAATAATCATACCGTCTGTTACATTAACAGTTCCGCCATCAGAAATATCAGTACCGTCAACCATAAATCCGCCAAAGGTGTAGAATGTAAGCTCAGGAGCAGTCATAGACTGACCGCCAATAGAAATTGTACCTGCTTTATCATCAATAGTTGCAGTGTAGCTTGGCAGAGCATCTTTTAAGTAGATTGCATCAACGATCTTACCGAATCTATCCTTAAGATAAATTGTTGTAACATTTTGCTCTGCAGGAGCAGAGATCTTGTTTAAGTATACATAGTAATTTGCATTACTTGTAACAACTGCGTCGAGAGTTAAGTTAGAAGTACCAACCTTCTTCGCAGGATCAGTATCTGTTATTCTGATCCATTTATCAACAGAGAAACTAATATCTTTATACGCTTCAAGATTCTTAAGTTCATTTACATCAAATTGAAGATGAGTACCATAGTCTTCATTATATGAATCAGTCTTAATTTCTTCATCACCATTCATATAATGAAGATTTACAGTATACTGCTCAAGAACAAGTACACCACCATCTGCTACAAGCTTATCTGCGTTGATTATTGTTTTATTTGCTGCATCAACAACACTTTGTGTTATAACATTTTCAGCAGTAAATGCGAGAGTATTAGCAGTGACAATTTCGCTTAAAGCATCTCTTGAATTTGATTTATATTTAGTAGTATTATTAATG
>CALYNW010000024.1 GCA_945224895.1 uncultured Clostridia bacterium | reverse complement strand
AAGCTCATTAACCGATATATCAATAGCATTGCAAATGCTTTCAAGCTTTTGGGGAGTTACGCTGATATTTATATGAGTGCATTTTTTTGATTTTGAAGAAACAATCCTGTGGCTGTCATTAGGCTGAATCAGCTGAAGCGTTCCTTTATGTAGCTTTCTGTGTTCTCCGTTTATTTCGTGAACAGCCTCACCTGACGTTACGATAAAAAATTCATAAAAATTATGACAGTGCAGAGAGGTGGTTTCCGAATTCCACCAATGACAGGCAACACCATAGTGATTTAGTGATTTATTGTTGCGATAATCTACTAAAATTACTAAATTATCATCATTGAAGTTTGAATTTATGTTCAAGTTGCACACGTCCTATAATTCTTATTTTACAATGAGATATTACCATTTTAAATGTATAAATGTCAATAAAATAAGATAAACTTAAAAAAATCACCTGTTTTTCTTAAATTATAGCAAGAATTAAGCTAAGATATGTTATAAAATAAAAATGAAATATATTTAAAAAGAGGTGATACATATAATACTTCACCACCATATATCAAAGGATAAAGAGGGACAATATTATACAATTTCCTTTGATGTTCCCGAGAATGTTGAAAAGATTACTGTCAGCTATGATTATTTCCGAAAGGGTAAGGGCTTTATATCAGACCTTAAGCCATCAAATACGGTTGATATAGGACTTGAGGATGAAAAGGGAAATTTTCTCGGCTGGTCGGGAAGTGCCCATAAATCAGTCAGCGTCGGAGAATATGATTCCTCGCCGGGATATTTGTGTCAGCCTATCGGGTCGGGAAAATGGAAAATCATAGTCGGTGCTTATCACATAATGCCCGAGGGCGTTGACGTTACATATAACATTGATTTTAAACTAAAAGGAGAAAGGCTCCTTTTCGGTGATTTGCATATTCATACAACTGCATCAGACGGAAAATTAAGTGCTTATGAGATTGGTGTTTTTGCTAAAAGCAGAGGTCTTGATTTTGTGGCACTTGCAAATCATAATAACTTTTCGGAGAATTTTTCTTTGCCTCATATAGACGGACTGACATTTGTTCCTGCTGTTGAGTGGACGCATTATAAAGGACATATGAATTTCTTCGGAGTAGCTAATCCATTTGAAAATTCCTTTGTGGCTAATACTAAGGAAGAAATGCAGTCGCTTATTTCAAAAGCCCGTTCAAAGGGTGCAGTGATTTCCGTTAATCATCCGAAATGCAGGTTTTGTCCCTATCTTTGGGAGGACGAAAACGCCTTTGATATGGTCGAAATTTGGAACGGTCCTATGCGTAAAACAAATACCGACGGAATAAAATGGTGGACGTATATGCTGTGCAGTGGAAGACGATTACCTGCCGTAGGTGGCAGTGATTTCCATAAGCCTAAAGGCTTTGTAAGGCTCGGCAATCCCGTGACAGGTGTGTATTCAAAATCACCTGCACCTGAAGATATTTTAGACGCAGTAAAAAACGGAAGGTGCTTTGTAAGCGAAAGCGTTGACGGCGTAAGACTTAATCTCAAATACGGAGAATTTTCAATGGGTGATGTGGCTAAATATGGCACTGATATCCCACTTGTTATAGAAAGCAATGCAAAAAATTTAGTGATTGTTACAGATAAATGCGAAAGAAATATCAACCTTGCTGACGGCAGGGCGGAAATTAAGCTTGAAAAGGTTAAATTCGCATATGTAAAGGCACTAAAAGGAAAAAGAATTACAGCAGTTTCAAATCCAATTTATTTTTAATAGGAGGTCATTATTATGGCTGGAAAAACTACATTGAAAAAAACTACGCCGTTTAGATACGGTATAGGTATGTTCGGTACATCAATGCCTATAAATATGTTTAAATCCTTTGCTGCAATATTTTATGTTGATATGCTTGGACTTGATATGAAAAAATATTCGCTTGTTCTGTTTATCTACACATTTGTTGACGCAATAGATAACCCTGTTTACGGCTTTCTGTCAGACAGAACACGTACAAAATGGGGTAGACGCAGACCTTGGCTTATTATAGGTGCACCTCTTTTGGTGCTTTGCTTTATACTTTTTTATAATGTTCCGTCATTTGTTGAAAGTGAAAAGGGTATGCTTTTCATATATATGCTTTTGATGTACATACTGACAGGTACTCTTGATTCGCTTGTAAACGCTAACTACGGCGCATTGTTCCCTGAGCTTTTCCAAAGTGATAATGAAAGAGCGAAAACCAACGGTATTCGCCAGATATGTCAGCTTTTTGCAATGGCAATCAGTATTGCGCTTACACCGATGATTACCGAGAAAATCGGCTATCGTTTAACATCTCTGATTTACGGTATTCTTGCTATTATCGTTATGATGTATTGCTTCTTGGGCTGTCGTGAAAGCACGGATTATGAGGAGCTTGAAAAGCCAAGGCTTATTGACAGTATTATTGCTCTTATTAAAAATCCTCATTTCTGGATATTCGGCTTTGCAGGCGCATTTTATTCTTCAGCCTTTGCGCTTATTTCACAGGCATTGCCGTTTTATGTAAAGTACACATTGGGACTTGGCGGAAGCTCAACAACTATTATGCTTGGCATAGTTCTCGGTGTTGCGGTTATCGGCATATTGGTATGGTCAAGGATTTCAAAAAAGCTTCCTGTTATGACAATATGGAGAACAGGCTTTATAATTATGGCGATAGGCTTCATCCCTCTGTACTTCGCAAAGGTACTGCCTGTTGCAATAGTTATTGCGGCGGTTATGGGCTTTGGCATTGCGGCGTGTCTTACCACTATGGATTGTATCGGTGCAAAGATAATTGATGACGATTATCAGCGAAACGGAGTTAAAAGAGAGGGAATAATAAACAGCCTTATGGGTGTTATGAACAGACTTAACGGACTGTATACTTCTCTTGCATTTTACGTTGTTTCAAAAAGCTTTGACTTTGTCAGCGGAGATGATCCGGGCTCTAATCCTGCCCTTGCATCAAAGGTTTTGCTTTGCGTATTTCCCTTTGCAGCAATGGTTTTGGCAAGCATAATATCCTTCTTCCTTAAATTGCCGGAGCGTAAGGAAAATGAGTAAATATCTTATTATTAACGCTGACGATTTCGGATATAACGAGGAGCAAAACAGTGCCATTATTGAGCTTTTAAATGACAATCTTATAACCTCAACCTCCTTGCTTGCTGTTGCACCGAATGCAAAGGATGCAGTTGTTTTTTCAAAGGAAAACAGTATTGATGTGGGAGTTCACCTTACAATTAATTCTGACGATGAGAATGAAAAATGGCAAAGCCTGTCAAGCAGTAATTCCTTTAAAAACGGCTTGCCCCACAGTCAAAAGGATTTGATTTTCAAAACATCAAGAAAGGACGTCAGAGAAGAACTCGAAAGGCAGTACCGTTTTATAGTCGATAACGGCGGTACCGTTGACCACGCAGATAATCACTGCGCAACTCTGTACGGAATTAACGGCAGAAGATTTTATATTGACGCCTTTGATTTCTGTGCACAGCATAAGCTACCCTACAGATTTCCGAAAACAAGTGGTTTCCTTGAAAGACAGCTTGGAAGAAATGTCCCCGGTATTATTAAAAAATATCAGCAAATGATAGTCCGTGCAGGCGAAAAAAGAGGGGTAAAAATGCTTGATGACCTTGTTTCAAACCCTTGGTCCATAAGCAGAATAGGGGATTATAACACCCTTGAAAAATACTATCTTGATGCTGTTGATAATTGTATCGACGGTGTTACGGAGATGTTTTTGCACCCTGCTTTACCTGTTGAGGACAATCAGGGAGAATGGCAGAAAAGGGTGTTTGAATATCAGATACTTAAAAGCGGTTGCCTGTTAGACCGAGCAAAGCAAAGAGGAATATCTGTTGTTTCCTGGAAAATATTTGATACACAAAATGATGATTTTATGATATAATATGCTTACGACAGATTGCTTTAAATTAAACAGAGGTGTAAGCTGTGAAAAAATTTATATGCGGTATTTCTATTATTTTGTGCCTTGCACTTATGTGCTCCTGTTCAAGGGTCAGCACCGATAAGTCGGTTATGAAATTAAGTAATGCTAATCAAGACTGCACATTGATTATTTAAAAACGAAGGATATGGCAACATCAAAGCTAATATCTGTTTATAACAAATATTGGAAGATGTTAAAATGATTGTACTTTTTATTATTGTTATTTTGATTGCATTGATTTTGTACTTTATACAAGAGAAAAAATATCAAAGCAGAAAGGGAATAAATATGAACACAACAATCAGCGAATGCTTAAAAAATATTATATTGCCAACTGTAAAAGAATTATCGTAACCACCTTGAGAGGTAATAAGCACGAAATTTGTCTTTATAAAGATAATAAATATTTTTACAGCTATACAGCCCTCGGCGATAATAATGTGTTGTATTTAAGTTGGTTTGATGGCATCGTTGAATTTATAAGGCAGAATGGTGGTAGAGTAGAAAAGGGAAATTGCCGAAACAGTAAGGTTGGATATGGCGGTTGCACACAAGGTACCTTGTGCTACTATGTTGCAACAGAGTGTTACGGACACAAAATTGGAGAATCTTCATTTGACCCGATTTTTATTATCTCTGCAATATTAGAAAATGCCGGAATTTGCAAAAACGACAGGGGATACATACAAATAAAATCCGAATTTTTAAATTTTTAATTGCATAAAATCAAAAGTCCAAAACAAGATTTTGTCTTGCTTTGGACTTTTTGTTTTCTGTTAAAATGACCTTGAAATGATATTTCTGATTTCTTCCTCTGCCTGATGAATTTCATAGAGAAATTCTCTTAATGATACTCGCAGAGCACCGCTTGTTAAAATAATAAGCTGTTCAAGTGCGTCTGATGTAACAACCCTTACCTTATTATTTTTAGCCAGCCTATGAGATGTTTTTTCAATATACATATCGGCGGTTTCCGCCTCTTTTGTATAAACAACATTTATATTATCAATTTTTTCAACCTCACGTGTATTGCCCTTAACCTTGCATGCGTCAAAGACTAAAATAACCTCGCATTTCTTATAGCCCTGATAATTGCAAAGAATATTTATCAAAGTATTTCTTGCACCGTCAATATTGCTTTGCGATAAATCTCTTAATTCATCCCATGAAAAAATCACATTATATCCGTCAACAAGGAGATATTCCTTACCGTCGTATTTCGGTAATTTCACAGGCTTTTCCTTATTTGCTTCGGCTTTTTGAGTTAGATTGAAATGAGCGGGAACAGCGTTGTTTCTGCTTTTTATCGGACCGTAGGTCTGCTCGAAAATCTGCATAAGCTCCTTATCAAGAGCAAAAAGATTTGATTTGTCCTTGCATTTTGAAAGTATTTTAGAGCCGTTATTTTCAGCGTATTCACTTTTCGGCTTACTCAAAGCACTTGGCAGGTGCATATGACTTTTTACTTCGTTCCATTTAATGTTGTAGCCTGAGCCGTGAGAGCAGAAAACAGAGTCGCAGGGATTATCGGTGTCGCCGTCACAATCATAGCCTATATTTTCAATAACCTCCTGTGCGTTATGACAAGGCTCGTAGCCCTTTAAGCTGCACATAAGTCTGCCTTTTCCGTGGGTGTACTGTGTAACCTCTCTTGCATAATCATATATCTCCGAAACAGGAGCCGAACCTGTGATTACAGAGAATTCGCCATCTGTTTCCGGAGAATTAAAGCTACCCGACATACGCTGAATATCAGCCATTGCCCTGCCTATATTCTCACTTGGCACCTCTAAGGTGAATTCATAAATCGGCTCAAGAAGAATACTGCTTGCAGAGCGAAGTCCCTGCCTAACAGCCCTGTAGGTAGCCTGCCTGAAATCACCGCCCTCTGTATGCTTTGGATGTGCCTTTCCCGATTTCAGTATTATTTCCATATCGGTTATGGGAGAGCCTGTTAAAACTCCGATATGTGTTTTCTCGTAGAGATGGGTAAGGATAAGCCTCTGCCAATTTTTGTCCAGCAAATCCTCCTTACATTCGCTTCTAAAAACAATACCGCTGTCTCTTTTGGCAGGCTTCATCAAAAGGTGAACCTCAGCATAATGCCTTAAAGGTTCAAAATGACCGACACCCTCAACTGTGTCAGAAATAGTTTCCTTGTAAATTATACTGCCCTTACCAAAGGTGACGTCAATTCCAAATCGGTCTGAAATAACAGATTGCAAAATTTCAAGCTGAATATCTCCCATCAGCTGAACCTGTATTTCTCTGAGACGTTCATTCCACATAACCCTTAGCTGTGGGTCCTCTGCTTCAAGAATTCTCATTTTTTCAAGAACAGTATGAACATCTGCATCATTAGGAAGAATTAAGCTGTATGTCATAACAGGCTCAAGAACAGGCAAAGACGAGTCACCTTCACACCCTAAGCCATCACCTGAATTTGTAAAGGTTATTCCTGTAACGGCACAAATTGTACCTGCTGCCGCTTCATCAATAGCTTTAAATTTTTCACCTGAATATATCCTTATTTGATTAACCTTTTCGCCGTTTTTGTTTTTACTGCTTTTGAGAATTTCTTTAACCTTAAGTCTACCGCCTGTAATCTTTAAAAAGGTTAAACGCTGTCCCTTATCCTCTGAAATTTTGTATACCTTTCCGGCAAATTCATTGCCGTATTTCGGCATTTCGGTATAGGTGTAAAGACAGTCTAAAAATTCATTTACTCCTGTTAATTTAAGTGCCGATCCGAACATACAGGGGAAGACTTTTCTGCTTTTTATAAAGGGTATAATACTATCTTCTTTTATAGAATTTTTTTCATAATATTCATTCAAAAGGGTATCGTCGCACAATGCGATGCTTTCGTGAAATTCCGACGCTGATGTATTGCTGAAATCCACACAGCCGTCACTTAGCTTTGATTTTAGCTGAGCAGTAATTTGCTCTTTATCAGCACCGTCAAGGTCCATTTTGTTTACAAAGATAAAGCAGGGAACATTATATTTTGAAAGTAATTTCCACAGTGTTTGGGTGTGGCTTTGAATACCGTCCGTACCGCTTATAACCAAAATCGCATAGTCAAGTACCTGCAAAGCTCTTTCCGTCTCTGCGGAAAAATCCACGTGTCCCGGTGTGTCAAGCAGGGTAAATTCCGTATCATTGTATTTTAAAACCGCCTGCTTTGAAAAAATTGTTATTCCTCGGCTTCGTTCAAGTGAATTTGTATCTAAAAATGAGTCCTTTCGGTCAACCCTGCCAAGCCTGTTGATATTTCCCGATTGATACATCAAAGCCTCGGACAGCGTAGTCTTGCCCGAGTCCACATGCGCTAAAACACCGATAACAATTTTTTTCATTCTCTCACCACACTTTTTATTGCCTCGATTATTGTATCACAGTAAACCTTGATTGTAAATCAATATTGCATTCGAATTTGATTTGCATAATGTCAAAGAGAATGTTTTTCACAAATAAATATTGACAAAAAATGACAAAAATGGTATATAATTATTAAAAAAGACGAAAGACGGAGAAAAATGATGAAGTTTACCGACAACAGAGCCATTTCATTTTACAGAATGATATGTGCTTTGACTGTCGGATTTTTTATTTTATTTTCTTTTAACTTATCTGCCTATGCCTATGATGAAAACTATATAGGTAACAGCAAATACTGGAACAACAAAGGAGAAATTGTCAACATCTCAGATAATGATTGTCAGGGATGCTTCAAGTATGTTGTTGATGAAGAAAACGGTTGCGTATATTGTTATTTGAGCTTTTATGATTTACTGTTGACGGAGAAATCGGCTGATGTATCACTGTTTTTCAAAATAAAAAACAGTGATAGCTATTATTCATTTTCGGTAAGTAAGGACGGAGTTAATGCCGATGAAATTAATATTATTGAGAAAAATTTTAATATTTATTATGATTTCAGCAACGTGAATTCAAAATATCACGGAGGAGAGCTTTTCGTAGCATTTGAATTTAAAAATTCAGCAGATAAAGGTCTAAACAACAATGTTTGCTGTGAATATTCCTGCGGTAAGGATAATAGTTTTTTAATTATAAAAGATATTGCAGTAAATATGGAAAAAGCTACAACTGTAAAAGCAACTACGGAGAAGACTACCAAAGAAGCAACCGAGAAAGCAACAACAGTAAAGACAACAAAGCAGAGCACCTCAAATAATTCTGCTTCCTCGACGGTAAAAGTAAATACATCTTCAGCTAAAAATACAACTGAAAAATCCACTAAATTTGTTCCGTCAAAAACCAAAAAGAGCTCTGCTTCAAATAAATCAAATACAAAATATACGACTGAATTCTCTGCGAAAAAGGCTGATAACATCGGTGAAGCAGAAACAGCCGAAGACTCTGTACAGCCCTATGAAGCTGACAGCTTCGCACCTGATGATTTAACAAGTGACGGCGGCTTAGCATCTGTACAGTCAGAAAAAGAAAAGCCATCGGCTGACCGAAGAACAGCCTCAAGTAAAATTCTGTTTGCCTTCGGTATAACTGTTTTTGCTTTAGGCACTTTTCTTATTTTATACGGTGTATTGAAAGGTAAATATAAAATAATAAATGCTGATGACTTTGAAGAAAAATCCGAAACGGATTCAGATAAGCAATAAAAAGGGAGTGCAAAGGCATTCCCTTGTGCTTTTATTTGACATATATGTTCTGAGATTATATAATTGAGTATACATTTTATAGATAAATTGTTAGGGTAACGGTAATAATCCGAACCCGTCAAAAATGCAGTATTAAAGCGATATTTGTCGCTTTCGCTGTTGCCTTGCGGACAGCAAGGCTGCCATCTCAAGACGCCAAATCTCATCTTTACTCCAAGCATTTTTGATGCTTTGCAGTTTAGCGTGTGC
>CALYNW010000023.1 GCA_945224895.1 uncultured Clostridia bacterium | reverse complement strand
ACCTACGGCAGAGATTGGCACAGGTTAGAGAAGAACGGTCACTATGGCTGTACATATCTTGACCTTGACAGAATTGACGAGGCATCTGCAATCAGAGCGATTAGAATGGGAAGAACAGTTGCCTCAACAGGCGCTAAGTTTTTCTTTCAGCTTCACAGATACGGAGAAACCTTTTATATCGGCGATATAATTAAAAAGGGCACATATACCTTTAGCTTTTTTACTGATTTACATTCCCGCAGTAAAGACGCAGGCGATGAATCCGTAATATATAAGAAAATAAAAATTGTTACAAACGGCAATGAAACGGTGCTTGAAACCGTTTATGATGAACGCCACGTAAGGCTGAAGCTTTTGAAAGGTCATTGGTATCGTGCAGAGCTTTGGGGTACTGTAGACGGCGACGAAAAGCCTCTTGCAATAACATCTCCCGTATACTGCGAATAATTTAACACAAACTTAACATAAATCACGCTTGAATTTAATCGAATAACTGTAGAATGTCTTTTGTATTAATTTAACATAAACTAAACGCAAAATTAATTTACGGAGTATAATATATGACTATATTTGATGTTCTGACGCTCATAGGCGGACTTGCAATGTTTCTTTTCGGTATGAACGTTATGGGCGATAGCCTTGAAAAAATCAGTGGCGGTAAGCTTGAAAGCATACTTGAAAAGATGACTAATAATCGTATTAAGGGTGTGCTTCTCGGACTTGTTGTAACAGCCGTTATACAGTCCTCGGGTGCTGTTACCGTTATGGCGGTAGGCTTTGTAAACAGCGGTATTATGGCGCTTCGTCAGGTTATCGGTATAATTATGGGTGCGAATATCGGACCTACGGCAACTGCTTGGATTTTGTCCCTTACTGGTATTGAAGGTTCAAATGTTTTCATTAATCTGCTTAAGCCTGAGGCGTTTTCTCCCATTCTTGCTTTTATCGGAATTATATTGGTAATGTTCAGCAAGGGCGAGAAAAAGCATACAATAGGAAATATTCTTGTGGGCTTTGCCATACTGATGATAGGTATGACGACTATGAGTGATTCTATGTCAGGGCTTAAGGATATTCCGCAGTTTACAAATCTGCTTGTTAAGTTTTCAAATCCTATTCTTGGTATTCTTGCCGGTGCGCTTCTTACAACTGCGCTTCAAAGCTCCTCGGCATCTGTCGGTATTTTGCAGGCGCTTTCAAGCACGGGCGCAATTTCAGTTTCGGCGGCTTTTCCTATCATTTTAGGTCAGAATATCGGCTCCTGTACAACTGTTCTCATTTCTTCAATAGGTGCAAACAAAAATGCCAAAAGAGCCGCTTGGGCACATCTTACCTTTAATGTTATCGGCGTTGTCTTGGCAATGGTGCTTTTCTATGGAGGCAACGCTATATTCGGATTGCCCTTCTTCAGCGAAAAGGTAGGACCTGCTTCGATAGCTGTTATTCACTCTGTTTTCAACATTTTTGCAACAGTGGTGCTTTTCCCCTTCGGTAATCAGCTTGAAAAGCTTATGTATATTTTAATCAAGGACGACAAGGACGAAAACGGCGAGCCTGTAGGCGAAAAAGAGACTGCCCTTGTTGAGGAAAGATTCCTTATTTCTCCCGGCTATGCACTTGATAAGGTTAAGGAAAAATGCGATGAAATGGCTGTTCTTGCCAAGGAAAACATTTCAATGAGCCTTGATTTTATTAAGATTTACAGCAAGGTCAAGGATGAAAAGATAAAAGCAAACGAAAAAAGGCTTGACGCCTATGAGGACGAGCTTGAAACATATCTTGTAAAAATCAGCTCAATGAACCTCAATGTTGCCGATTCTATGAGGCTTAATAAATATTCCCACGCAATAGGAAACTTTGAGCGTATCGGTGACTACGGTGTAAATATTCTGAAAACAAAGCGCAAAATGCACAAGGATAAAATTCATTTTTCCGAGGACGCAAACAGAGAGCTTGAGGTTATGGGCAGAGCCGTTCAGGAAATTATTGAAAATTCCACAAAGGCGTTTATTGATGATAATGCCGAGCTTGCAATGACTGTCGAGCCGTTGGAGCAGGTAATAGATAATCTTAAGGCAGAGCTTCGTGAAAAGCACGAAAAGCGTATGGACAGCGGTGAATGTACTGTTGAAAACGGTATGCTGTTCTTTGATATAATCAATTCCTTTGAAAGAATTGCCGATCATTGTTCGAATCTTGCAGTCTGCATTATTGAGCTTTCACAGGGAAGCTATCAGACCCACAGATATCTTAAAGGCGTTAAGAATTCAAACAACAAAACCTTTATGGAGCAGTTTGAAATTTATCTTAATAAATATGCTCTTAAATAAGTGAGATGTACGTGTATGAGTGAAAAACCTATTGTATACATTATTGAAGATGACGTTTCAATAAGAGAGCTGGAGATTTATGCTCTTAAAAATTCCGAGTTTGAGGTTAAAGGCTTTGACAACGGAAAGGATTTTTTTAAGGCGCTTGAGAAAAAAATCCCCGATTTAATTCTTCTTGATATTATGCTCCCCGAGGATGACGGTCTTGCCATACTGAATAAAATCAGAAAAACTGCTCAGTACAGTGATATTCCCGTTATTATGGTAACGGCAAAGACAAGTGAGATTGACGCAGTTAAGGGGCTTGACGCAGGTGCCGACGATTATATCACTAAACCCTTCGGTGTAATGGAGCTTGTTTCAAGGGTAAAGGCTGTTCTTCGCAGAACTGCAAGGAAGGTTAAAACCGTTCTTGTTTATAAAAATATTGAGCTTGACGAAAATAAGCATACTGTTCTTGTGGACTCAAATGAGGTCGATTTGACCTACAAGGAGTATGAAATTTTAAAGCACCTTATCAGAAACAAGGGTATTGTCCTTACTCGTGACAGGCTTATGGAAATTGTTTGGGGATATAATTTTGAACAGGGCAACAGAACGGTTGACGTTCATATTCAGTCCCTTAGAAAAAAATTAGGCAGTGCAGGCGAGCACATCAAAACAATAAGAAACGTAGGCTACAAGGTCGGTGATTAAATGACTAAAAAAACCCTTGGAAAAATACTTGCTTTCGGTATATCTTTAATTGCCATAACAGCAGTTGTTGTTGTGGCAATATTTTATTCCTACAGCGAAAATCAGGTTAAAGAAAATCTTAATGCTGTTGAAGCTGTTGTTGAGGCGGAGCTAAAGCAAAGCAGTGATTACGCATTTATAAATAACGGACTTGATGAGGATACGAGAATAACGCTTATTGCAAGGGACGGAACTGTTCTTGCAGACAGCAATGAGGACGCCTCAAAAATGGAAAACCATTCCAACCGTGAGGAATTTAAGCAGGCGGTGGAGAACGGTGAATCAAGCACGGTAAGACGCTCGGAAACATTGAATGAGAATACATATTACTATGCTAAGCTTCTTGAGGGCGGTAATGTGCTCAGAGTTTCCACAAGGGCTGACAGCGTTAATTTCTTCTTTTCAAATATACTTATTTATGTTGTGATTTCAATTATATTCGTTATCTGTATGTCAGCCGTTATCAGCGTAGGCATAACGAAAAGTATCGTAAAGCCTGTTGAGGAGCTGGGCGAAAATCTGGGAAATCTTGATGATATAAAAACCTATGATGAGCTAAAGCCATTGGTTGACGCATTAAAGGAGCAGGAGAACAGACAGAAGGCACTTGATAAGCAGAAAAAGCAGTTTACGGCAAATGTTTCCCATGAGCTTAAAACTCCGCTGACTTCCATTGCAGGCTATGCGGAGCTTATTGAAAACGGTATGGCTAAGCCTGAAGATATTAAGCCCTTTGCAGGTGTTATCAGAAAACAGGCACTTCGTCTTGTAAGCCTCAGCGAGGATATTATTCAGCTCTCACAGCTTGAGGAAAATGACGAGCAGAAAATTACCTTTGAGTCTGTTGATATTTATGAAATATGCAAAAGATGTGTTGAGGCGCTTTCCATAAATGCCCAAAATAAAAATGTAGTGCTTAACCTTATAGGCGAAAGCTGTTACGTCAAGGGAAACGGCAGTCTTCTTGAGGAGCTTGTTTACAATCTCTGCGACAACGCAATAAGATATAATAAGGAAAACGGAAGCGTTACCGTTTCGGTGGAGCCCTTGGAAAGCGGTGCAAGGCTGACGGTTAAGGACACGGGAATAGGTATACCGGACAAGTATAAGGACAGAATTTTTGAACGGTTTTTCAGGGTTGATAAAAGCAGAAGCAAGGCGACAGGCGGTACAGGATTAGGGCTTGCTATAGTCAAGCATATTGCCCAGCAGCACGGTGCAGATTTAACCCTTGACAGCGTTTTCGGAGAGGGTACGGAGATTACAATAATGCTGAAAAAATAAAATAAATAAAAAATATATTGAAAAAATGAAAGTTTTAGTATATTATATAGGAGTAATAATGTACAGAAGGGGAATTTTTGTATGAAAAGAAAATCAGGTTTAAGTAAAATTAACAGCTTTCTTGCTGTTGTACTTGTTGTTTGCTTAGTAGCAACTGCTGTTGTTATCTATAAGTATCCCGTTATTACCGAAACCACCGAGGGTGAGGACAGTGCCTCAACAGGTGAAGAGATTGTAATTGACGAATTTGTTGCGGGTACATACGGCGGAAAAGAATTTGCTACAGTTGAAGATGTTGTAAATTACTATGTAGAGTGCTACGACTACACTAAGACTCTTACAGCAAACTACACCGAAAACGGTGATCCAAAAACATTTTACAAGCTTCTCGGTGATGAAAACCTTACCGTTCAAAACCTTCTTGTTGAGGGTAAGTCAAACTCTATGCTTGACGGTCTTGTTCCCGGTATCGTAGGAGGTCTGTTCTCAGGTAATGTTATCGGTCTTCCTCC
Organism: uncultured Clostridia bacterium; assembly: GCA_945224895.1. Classification (GTDB taxonomy): domain Bacteria; phylum Bacillota; class Clostridia; order Oscillospirales; family Acutalibacteraceae; genus Eubacterium_R. The sequence continues at coordinate 4,059 of CALYNW010000023.1, read as the reverse complement.
AAGCGGAAACAGAGACCCTCAAACCGATACAAGAAATGACGGTAAATTTAACTGCACCACATCAGCATTAACAGTTGATGATGTTGCTATGGCAAACGTTGTTGATAACGGCGACGGTACAATCACTGTTACCATTCAGCCTAAGGAAGTAATTCTTTCTATGCCCGGTGAGGATGCTCAGGGACGTTTCTTTAACACTCTCGGTGATATCAGCGGAGTTGTTGAGTCTATCAGTGTACTTTCTTTCTCAGAGGGTACCATTGATGAAAACTTCGTAGTTTCCTATGCCGGCGGTAAAGGTGTTGTTACTATTGACACAAAGACAGGAGAAATCACAACTGCCGATTACGAAATGGATGTACATATTGATGTTAAGCACGCAAATGTTGCAGTTCTTAAGAATAAGAGCGCTTCACTTGATATCGTATATACAAACCACTTCCCTGCAAGTGCCGAATTTATGAAGGAGTCAAGAGGCGTAGTGGCTAAGTAAGAAGATTGCTCGAATAATTGATTTATTAAACCGCAGTTTATACTGCGGTTTTTTTGGAGTTTATTTATGGATGAAAAAAGATTTAACGAGCTTTACGATAGGGCTTATGACAGGAAATGTAAGGTGTTCAGTGATTTTCTCAATATGGAGGAGCAAAGTATTTTAAAGGAAATGTATTTGCCCTGTATTACCTACGGCGGTTACTGCTCAGCCGAAAGAGTTGTTGTAGGCTTTGGTGAGGATATTACAGACGGGGATTTCCCTATTTCCTGTCTGCTTATTTCTCCTGCTTCAAAGAAATTTGCCGATAGTCTTACTCACCGTGATTTTCTGGGAGCATTGATGAATTTGGGCATTAAGCGTGAAATGCTCGGGGATATTGTTGTGGAAAATAACTGCGGTTATCTGTTTTGCCTTGAGCAGATAAAGGAATATATCCTTAAAAATCTTACTAAGGTAAAGCATACCTCGGTATATGTCAGTCCTGCTGAAAATTTACCTGAAGGCTTCGGCGCTTCCTTTGAGGAAAAGGAGCTTGTTGTCAGCTCCCTTAGAGCAGATGTTCTTGTCAGCGCTGTGTATAAGCTTTCAAGAAAGGAAGCGTTAAGGCTGTTTGAAGCCGACAAAATCTTTGTCAACAGCAGAAAAATTCAAAGCTCCTCATATAATGTTAAGGAAAATGATATAGTATCTGTCAGAGGCTTTGGAAGATTTATCTTTGATTGTGAGCTTCATAAGACAAAAAAGGACAGGCTTGTTGTATCAATACGAAAGTTTGTATAAAATAATTGTAGACATTAAAATAATATGGTATAATAATACAAAATTTTAAACGAGGGAAAACAATGAAGCTACTTGTAATTGACGGAAACAGTATAATCAACCGAGCATTTTACGGAATAAAGCTCTTGACTACTAAAAACGGAGAATATACTAATGCCGTTTACGGCTTTTTAACTATATATTTAAAGCTTAGGGATTTGTGTAATCCTGATGCTGTTGCCGTTGCCTTTGACGTTCACGCTCCTACCTTTAGGCATAAAATATATGACGAATACAAGGCAGGGCGTCACGCAATGCCCGACGAATTGAGAAGTCAGATGCCTGTGCTAAAGGAGTTACTTCATAGCCTTGGAATAGCCACTATTGAAAAAGAGGGCTGGGAGGCTGACGATATTCTCGGTACGCTTGCAGAGGCTTGCCGTAAAAACGGTGATGAGTGCTTTATTGCAACAGGTGACAGGGATTCTCTCCAGCTTGCACACGGCGGTGTTAAGGTTCTTCTTGCACGTACGAAAATGGGACAGGCTGTTACCGATATTTATGACGAAAATGCTATTGCCGACGAATACGGAGTTACACCAGACGAGCTTATTCAGGTTAAGGCGCTTCAGGGCGACAGCTCCGACAACATTCCCGGTGTTGCAGGTGTCGGTGCAAAAACCGCTCTTGACCTTATTCAACGTTTTCATAATATTGATTATATTTATGATAATCTTGATGAGCTTGATATCAAAGCAGGCGTTAAAGCAAAGCTTGCCAATGATAAGGAAAAGGCATATCTTTCCCTTGATTTAGGTACTATAAGGACAGATGCACCTGTTGATACAGATATAAACAGCTATGTAGTAAAAAGAGAAAATGATGGCAGAGCCGTTTCACAGTTTGTAAGGCTGGAGCTTTTTTCACTTATACCGAAATTTAATCTTGACCCTAACGGTGCTTCGGTTAACGAAGAAGCAACGCAGGAAAAGAAAAGGGAAATCAGCCGTCTTACCTGTGTTGACGCTGATTATCTCCTTGACAGATTAAAGGGGACAGACGCATATTTTTATCCCAATATTATTGACGGAACAGTGGGGGATTTGTATTTTGCATTCGGTGACGAAATAATTGTGATGCCCTTTGAAACTCCTGAGTTTTCGTATTTTGTACGTAATTTCTTTGAGAATGAAGACATAAGGAAATTTTCGTATAATACAAAGGAATTGCACCGCCTTGCCTGCAAGTACGGTGTAAGACTTAAAAATGTCTGCGGAGATTTAATGCTTTCCGCCTATCTTTTAAGACCCGGTGATTCAAGATATGATATTGAGCATCTGGCGCTTGAATACGGTGTAAAGCTCCCTGAATTTCTCAATTCTCTTGGCGAAAATGACACCACTGTATCTATTTCGGCAGTAATCAAGCCCTTGTTTGAAAAGACAGACAGGCTCATTGACGAGGCAAACGAAAGATCATTGCTAAATGATATCGAACTGCCCCTTTCAGAGGTTTTGGCAAAAATGGAATATGCAGGCTTTGAGGTTGACAGGGAGGGAATAGAAAAATTCGGCAAGCAGTTAGGCGAAAGAATAAACGAGCTGACAAAGGATATTTACGACAGCGTTGGCTATGAATTTAACATAAATTCTCCTAAACAGCTGGGCGTAGCACTTTTTGAGGATTTAAAGCTACCCTGCAAGAAGAAAACTAAGACAGGCTATTCAACAAATGCAGAGGTTCTTGAGGGACTTGTAAATGAGCACCCCGTTATATCTCAGATACTTGAATACCGTTCTCTTTCAAAGCTGAAATCAACCTATTGTGACGGCTTATTGAAGGTTATTGAGCCTGACGGCAGAATTCATACACGCTTTAATCAGGTTGAAACAAGAACAGGCAGAATTTCATCACTTGAGCCGAATTTGCAGAATATCCCTATCCGTACGGAGCTTGGCAGAGAAATGAGAAAATTTTTCATTGCAGGCAGTGGCAAAAGGCTTGTTGACGCCGATTACAGTCAGATTGAGCTTCGTGTTCTTTCCGACCTTTCGGGTGATGAAAATATGATTAACGCTTTTAATAACGGTGATGATATCCACGCTATCACTGCATCACAGGTGTTTAATCTTCCTCTTGAAATGGTTACACCTCAGATGCGTAGCAGGGCAAAGGCTGTTAATTTCGGTATTGTTTACGGTATAGGTGCATTTTCTCTTGCAAAGGATATCGGCGTTTCAAATAAAGAGGCAAAGCAGTATATTGACAATTATCTTGCCACCTACAGCGGTGTAAATAATTATATGCAAAGAATGATTGATTTGGCTAAGGATAAGGGATACAGCGAAACACTTTTCCATAGAAAGCGTTATCTTCCCGAGCTTGCCTCAAGCAATCATATGATGCGTGCCTTCGGTGAAAGAGTTGCAAGAAATATGCCTATTCAGGGTACTGCCGCCGATATTATCAAAATTGCTATGGTAAAGGTTGACAGACGCTTAAGAGAGGAAGGTATGAAATCTCAGCTTATTCTTCAGGTACACGACGAGCTTATTGTTGAGGCTCCTGAGGAAGAGGCTCAAAGAGCACTTGAGATAGTAACCGAGGAAATGGAAAATGCCTGCAAAATGAAGGTCCGCCTTAAGGCAGACGGAAAAATAGGCAACACTTGGTTTGATGCACATTAAAAAATTGTGTCTTTTTCCGTTATGCTGCGTTTCGTCAAAACAAATTACGTATTTGTATAGTGCATCTGCAAAGCAGATATATTATGTTTCCGCTAACGCGGGGTTTTTCATTTCTTT
>CALYNW010000022.1 GCA_945224895.1 uncultured Clostridia bacterium | reverse complement strand
CTACAATTTTAGCGTTAAGAGCGCCGTTAATTATAATTGTTTTACGTACCTTTTCGATTTCATCGTCCTTAAGGAAATAACAGCCTCTGTATTCAAACTCATTGCGTACTTCCTTGTAAATCTTTTTATCAACGATACAGGACTGCTCAGATGCGCAAATCATACCGTTATCAAAGGTTTTTGAATGAATAATTGAGTTTACTGCCTTAACTATATCAGCTGTTTCGTCAATGATTGCAGGGGTATTACCTGCACCGACACCAAGGGCAGGCTTACCGCTTGAATAAGCAGCCTTTACCATTCCGGGACCGCCTGTTGCCAGAATGATGTCAGCCTCCTTCATAAGAAGGTTTGTCATCTCAAGTGACGGAGCGTCAATCCAGGAAATAATACCCTCAGGTGCTCCTGCCTCTACTGCCGCATCAAGAACGATTTTTGCGGCGGCGGCAGTTGACTTTTTTGCTCTCGGGTGAGGAGAAATGATAATACCGTTTCTCGTTTTAAGAGATATAAGAGTTTTAAATATTGCTGTAGATGTGGGGTTAGTTGTGGGAATAACAGCACAAACAACACCGATTGGCTCTGCAATTCTCATTGTGCCGTACGCCTTATTCTCTTCAATAACACCACAGGTCTTTGTATTCTTGTACTTATTATAAATGTATTCTGCGGCATAGTGGTTTTTGATAATCTTATCCTCCACAACGCCCATACCCGTTTCCTCGACAGCCATTTTTGCCAGAGGAATTCTTGCCATATTGGCAGCCTTTGCAGCGGCAAGGAAGATTTTATCTACCTGCTCCTGTGAAAATGTTGAAAATTCTCTCTGTGCCGCACGAACTCTATCAAGCTCTGCTTCAAGCTTTTCAACGCTGTCAATAATTTCTTTAGCCATATTCTTGACCTCCATAAAATATATTCAAATTTGTTAAAATATTAACAATTTGATTGCCCATATAATAATATCCCTGTAAAAGCATTTCAATAGTTTTTATGCAAATTCTCCGAAAATTATAAAAATGATAAAAATTTAACAATATTTTTGTGCGATTTTCAGCAGTAAAAAATTTAATTGTGAAATTCTTAACAATTTCGTGGCAATTTTAAACTATCGAATATATGTGCGGAGGTCTTATTTCTAATGTCTGATATTTAATTTTTATTGTTCGTCGATAAATTTACCGTGGAAATTCGGTTCAACTATAGGCAAGCCTAATTTTTCAACGGCATCCTTAACTATATCCTCACTTATTTCTCCCTTAATGGGATTTCCTGTGAAGGTCATATAGTAAATCACCAAGTCTTGGAGCCTTGGAGTCATTTCGTTTATAACCTTAACAGTGTTGTCATCTCTGAAATAGAAGGTAAATTTTCTTACGTGGGCTGTTTCAATAGGTCTTATCCAAAGCTTTAAGGAGCCGTCCTCCTGCCATGATGCCTTTGAATATGTATGATAATGAAGATCGCCGAGGGTAATTGGCGATACTCCGTATTCGCCGTTCATACCTACCTCAATGGTGTTTTCGTAATCCTTTTCCTTCCAATAAAACATCATTTTGTCGTCATCAAATGTAAACCTCATTTCATTGATTTCACCGGGCTTATGATAAAGCATTTGAGTAATTGTTATGGTGACAACCGAAACAAATTCAGAGGTTTTGCATTTGATAAGTCTGCCTGAAATTTTCTCCTCAAGCTCCCTGTTTCTTTCCGTAGCCGGCAAATCCTCCACTTGGCAGGCATCAATGGTCTTCTGCATTTCCTCAACCGAGTCTTTATTTTCGGGAAGCTCTCCGTACTTAAAGCACTCGGGAAAATACTTCCAAAACACCTTCATAACCTTGTAGTCCTCTGCTTCGCCGCAGTTAAGCACAACAAGAGCATCATACTCGGGAAACATAAAGCATCTCTGACCGAACAGACCGTCTGCTCTGTAGCTGTTAGGGATAGGATTTCTCCAAAACTGATAGCCGTAGCCTGCCATATTGTCAATATAACCGTCGTGAACAGACTCAACCTGCTTTCTTGTTGCCTCCTTTACCCACATTTCAGGGATAAGCTGAGTGCCGTCCTTCCATTTTCCGCCGTGAATATAGGGCAGGAAGAACTTTGCCAAATCCTCGCTTTTCATATAAAGTCCCCATCCGCCGGCATTATTTCCCATACCATCACTTTCCCAAAACGGCTTTTCAATTCCAAGAGGCTCAAACATTCTAGGATAAAGATAATCAATAACACTCATTCCCGTTACCTTTGTAACTATAGCGGCAAGCATTGATGTATTCTCCGAAATATAATTGAATTTAGTATTAGGAGGAAGCAGGAATGTTGCTCCGAAGAAATTGGCAATCCAGTCCCTTTCGCCCTTTTCGTCAAGAACCGTTATAAGCTTATCAGAGTGCATTGTCAAAAGCATACGTACAGTAAGCATTCTGTTAAAGGGTCTTTTACTCATTTTATATTCAGGAAAAAACTGTGCCACTCTGTCGTTAAGATTTAATAGTCCTTCGCTGACTGCAAAGCCTACAGCTGTTGATGTAACGGATTTACTCATTGAATAAAGCACATGAGGAATATCCGCTGAATAAGGCTTGAAAAAGCCCTGAGCACAGACCTTATCGTGACGGACTACGGTAAAGCTCTGAAGTCCTAAATTTTTCTCGTTAATTTCATTTATGAACGCTGTTATTGCTTTACTGTCAACGCCTACCTTCTCCGGTGTTACGTGTTCAAATTCACAGCTTTCAAGTTTTTTCATTATTAAATCCTCCTAAACACAACTGTTTTTACATATGGTTTTGTTAATTATACGTAGGGTAACGATTCGTTCTACTATTCGTATCTACTATTATACAACAGTACAAAAAGTTTTTCAATATAGTTTATAATGTTTTAAGAAATATTAAATTGACATTTTTTCAGTAATGTATATAATTATAATTAAGTCTTTATATAAATTTGCAAATTACCTATGTTCATTTTCAAAGGAGGAAACATAATGAAGAAATATTTTTGTAAAGCAATATCATTGCTTTTATCTCTCATTCTTGCAGTTGCTTCGATTTTTCCCGTAACTGCCTTTGCTGCCTCCGAAGGTGAACTCAGAAGCAGTGTAATATCCATAGCAAGCGGAGAAGTTGGTTATGAGGGCACATCCACCACTTCAAAATACGGCGAATGGTACGGATATCAGGGTGGCTGGTGCACAACCTTTGTGCTGTGGTGCTTTAATCAAGCAGGAACAAGCAACGGCGTAAAATTAAACGGAGTAATTGTTCCCTCAGGCGGAAACTGCAACAGTATGATAAGCTGGTTTAAGGACAAGGGCAGATATCATCCTGTTTCGGAGGGCTATACCCCCTCGTCAGGCGACCTTGTATTTTTCGACTGGAGCGGTAACGGCTCCTGTCAGCATGTAGGCTTTGTTAATTATACCTCGGGAACAACGGTTTACACGATAGAGGGAAACTGCTCGGGAAAGGTTAAGGCAAGAGAATACACGGCAAAGGGCTCTAAGCCATATAACAATATAAGCGCTATTATGGGTTATGCTTCTCCGAATTATGCGTCGGTATCAGGCGGAAATACTCAAACCACAGCCTCAACCACAAAAAAGAAGACAACGACAAAAAAGCAGACAACGACAAAAAAGCAAACCACTACCAAAAAACAAACAACCACTAAAGCAACGACAAAATCCACAACTGCAAAAACCACAAAAAAGACTACTGCCAAGGAAACGAAAAAAACCACTGTTCAAGCAACTACACAGTCAACAACTCAGTCTACCACTCAGACAACAACGCAGACCACTGCTCCTTCCACACAGGAGAAGACATCTCTTGATTCTCTTGAAATATATGCATCTACATATGATATGCAGGTAGGTGACAGCGTTGTACTTGAATACAGTGTTCAGCCATCAGACGCTAACGCAGTAGTAGGCTATTTCTGCGATGAGGAAGGAATTATTGAGCTTGGTGACGGTGGGGAAATAAAAGCAATAGGTCCCGGTACAGCCACTGTAGTTGTATGCGCCAACGACGACCTTTATAACCAGTGCAGCTTCACCGTTACAGAGGCACGTGGAGATGTTACAGCAGTGGAGCACGGGACAAGCCGTGAGGTTGTAGGCACAACCGATAACAGTGTTGTTACAACAGAGAGAAATGCACAGAGTGTTCTTACAAGAATGGGTGTAAATGTTACCGCCCTTTCGCAAAACAAGCAGCTTTACGCCATACCCATTGCCATTATCGGCGGAACGCTGATAATATCAATATTCATTTTGATTACAAAGAAAATCAAATCACGCAAAAGCAGGTAAGAGAAGTGACTTTTGAAGAGAGAAGGATAAATGCTATGGAAATGAACAATAAAAAACTGACCGGAAGATTAAAAATGGTATTGCTTGGAATTATTGATATAGGTCTGTTCTTTTTGTCAAACATACTTATATGCTACTATACAAATAACGGTGAAGTTTTCGGTACTCCTTATGCAAAGGTGCTGTTCAATTACACTCATTTTATTCTTCTAAGCGGTATAGTTATTATTGTAAATGCCTTCTTTAAGCTTTACAAAAGCGTTTGGACATTTGCAGGTACAGACGAAATGGTGTCCTGCACAGTTGCCGCCTGTGTAAATACGGGAGCATTATTTCTCATAGATAAAATACTGTTTAAGGCTCTTCTTCACTTTGAAAATATTCTGCCGTTTTATTCGTATATTCTCGGTTTGTTTTTCATTGTTTTCTTTACCTGCCTGCCCAGAATAGGCTACAGGGTTTTAAGAAAGAATTTTGACAGGGCAAAGCTTTTTTCCGGCAAGAATCGTGATGCAAAGCGTGTTATGATTGTGGGAGCCGGATATATGGGAAATGCCATGATTGAGGATATGAGAATCAACAGAATCAACAGATTTAAGCCTGTTGTTGCTATTGATGACAACCCTGCAAAAAAAGGAAAAAGAATCAACCATGTAAAAATTGCGGGAAACTGTAATGAAATTCCCGAAATCGCAAAAAAATATGACATTGATGAAATTATAATCTGCATACCCTCTGCAACAAAAACAAGAATAAATGAAATCGTGCAGATTGCACTTGAAACCGGCAAAAAAATTAAAATTTCTCCGTCACTTGAGGATATACTTGAGGACAGTGCAAACTATAAAAAGCTAAAAGAGGTTGATATTACCGACCTGCTGTCACGTGATGAAATAAAGCTTAACATAAAGGTTTGCCGTTATCTTATTGACAAAACTATACTTGTTACAGGCGGTGGCGGCTCCATCGGCTCCGAAATCTGTACACAGTGTGCAAGATATAATCCGAAAACCATTGTAATTTTTGACATTTATGAGAATACTGCATTTGAGCTTGCAAACGATTTAAAGGACAAATACAAGGACAGCATTAATATTCAGGTAAGAATCGGCTCTGTCAGAGATATTAAAAGGCTTGAAGAGGTGTTTGAGGAATTCCACCCCGATGTTGTTTTCCATGCCGCCGCTCACAAGCACGTACCGCTTATGGAGGATTCTCCCTGCGAGGCGGTAAAAAACAACATTTTCGGAACATACAATGTGGCTGTTACAGCCGACAAATTTAAGGTTTCAAAAATGGTAATTCTCTCAACGGATAAGGCGGTTAATCCCACAAATGTTATGGGCACAACCAAGAGAATTACGGAAATAATCGTTCAATATATGAATGAGAAAAGCAAAAATACCGAATATGCCGCAGTACGCTTCGGCAATGTTTTAGGCTCTCACGGCTCTGTAATACCAATCTTCAAAAAGCAGATTGCAAACGGCGGTCCCGTATGCGTAACCCATCCCGATATAACAAGATACTTTATGACTATTCCCGAGGCGGCTCAGCTTGTATGTCAGGCCGGCGGTCTTGCTAAAGGCGGAGAGGTCTTTGTCCTTGATATGGGTGAGCCTGTTAAAATTATGGATTTGGCTGAAAATCTTATAAAGCTTTCGGGATACACAGTTGAAGAAATCGGGATTAAAATAACAGGGCTTCGTCCCGGTGAAAAGCTTTATGAGGAGCTTTCAATGGACGACGAAATGAAAACAAGGCAGAAAACCGCAAATGAAAAAATATTTGTAAATCAGCCTATGGTAATAAATAAGGACGAATTTGAACAAATGCTTAACGAGCTTCAAGACATTAATGAAGATAATGTACGTGAAAAGCTTCAGAAAATTGTTCCTAATTATCACCCTGCAAAAAACTAATCTAATTTTGCAAACGGTATTTTTATAAAACGGAGAACAAAAAATTGGGGATTAAAAGAAATAAAAGAAAAGCTCATATCAGAAACTACTACTCCACATATCCTAAAATTGTGGCGCTGAGCTTTTTTCTGATAATAATAATCGGAACGGGGCTTCTTATGCTTCCCATATCCGTTAAGGACGGAAGCGTAAGCTTTATCGACGCCCTTTTTACTGCTACATCTGCAACTTGCGTAACAGGTCTTGTTCAGTTTGATACATTTACAAAATGGACCTTATTCGGTCAGGTTGTAATACTTTGTATGATTCAAATAGGCGGTCTCGGATTTATAACGCTGATAATGCTCCTCGCAAGATTTGTAAAGCAAAGAGTTAGTGTAAAGCAGAAAATTCTTCTTAAAGAAAGCATTGGCTCTATCTTCACCGGAGATTTAAGAAAGCTGGGAAAAACCGTTATCGGCGGAACTGCTTTTTTTGAGATAGCAGGCGCAATCCTTTTGAGCATACATTTTATACCTCAAATGGACTTTAAAAACGGACTTTACACATCTGTATTTTTATCCGTTTCGGCGTTTTGTAATGCAGGCTTTGACGTTATGGGCAGAATTGAGGCAGGCTCCTCTCTCATAACCGTAAATGACAGTCCCCTTGTTCTGCTGACAATTTCAGCACTCATTATAATAGGCGGTATCGGCTTTATTGTATGGGACGATATAAAGGAAAATAAATTCAACCTAAAAAAATACTCCTTTCACACTAAAATAACCCTGTCCGTTACTGCTATTCTTCTTTTGGCAGGAACAGCTCTCTACTATATATTTGAAGCAAACAATACGCTTGCAGATATGAGCTTCGGCAAAGGACTGCTCAATGCCTTTTTTACAAGCACAACCACCAGAACGGCAGGCTTTAACAGCATATCAACAGGAGATATGACAGGCGCCTCAAAAATGCTGACATATATACTGATGTTCATAGGCGGCTCCTCAGGCTCCACAGCAGGCGGTATAAAAACCTCAACCTTTGCCGTTATCTGTATGGCTGTTATTTCCGTAATCAAGCAATCGGATACATGTGAACGCTTTGGCAGGAGAGTATCCGACGAATATATCAGAAAGGCTGTTGCCGTATTTTTCACTAATCTTGCGCTTGTGCTTTTTGCGTCGTTTATTATTTCCCTTGCTCAGCCTTCGCTTGATTATTTTGATATATTGTTTGAATGCTTTTCGGCAATGGGTACGGTAGGTATGTCAACAGGAATAACACCGCTTCTGTCATTATCATCTAAGATTGTTATAACAGCACTTATGTTTATCGGCAGGGTTACTTCTCTTATATTCGTATTCACCTTCCGATTTGATATAAACAAAAAAAGCGTTCTTAAACCACTGGGTAATCTTTTAGTGGGTTAATATATTTCAGCAAAAATTTAGGAGACAGCAATATGAAATCAGTTCTTGTTATTGGAGCAGGAAAATTCGGTCATCACTTGGCTGAATATATGTGCGAAATGGGCAATGACGTAATGCTTGTTGACAAGGAGGAAAAGCTTATCAACGAGTATGCAGACAATGTTACAACCGCCGAAATCGGAGATTATACCGTCAAAAGTAATTTAGCGGCTTTAGGTGTAGGCGACTACGATTATATTTTTGTATGCGTAGGTAATTTTCAGGACAGCCTTGTTATTACCGACTATCTTAACGAGCTTGGCGCTCGCTTTATAATCGGTAAGGCATCGTCGCTTATTCACGAAAAATTCCTTTTAAAAAACGGTGCAAAAAAGGTAATTTATCCCGAAAGAGACGAAGCATACAGAATGGCTGTGGAATTTACCAGCTCAACAATTTTCGACTATTTCAAATTAAGTGATGACGCAGGAATTTATGAAATAGCCGTTCCCGATAAATGGGTAGGAAAATCACTTACGGATATTAACGTACGTAAAAATCATAATGTAACAGTAATAGCCTACAAGGATAACGGCAGAATAATGACCGTAAAATCCCCTGACTATGTATTCTCTGCAAATCAGCATATCATTGTTATGGGCGACAAGAAAAATATAAATAAAATTGCAAGATAAGAGGTAATCAAAATGCTATTTAAACCCGAATATGACGAAAACGGTAAAAAGACTCTGTGTGAAAGAAACGGCGTAAATCCCGAAATGCTTATGGATATTTACGTTTACAGACTGAAGAAGGATACCGCCTTTGCTTATTCATCGGACAGTGATGAATGTGCAGTGCTTCTCCTTTCGGGAAAGGTACGCTTTCTTGTTGACGAAGGAAAAATTGACGAAACATGTGAAAGAGAAAATCCATTTGAGAAAACGCCTTATGCAATCCACGCCTGCAAGGGCACCCCAATTTCCGTAACTGCACTTGAGGACAGTGAAATCCTCGTTCAAATTACAGATAATGATAAAAAATGGGAGCCTATGTTCCACAATCCCGATAACTGTCTTTATCAGGAATTCGGTAAAGGTCAGTGGGGCGGTGCAGGTCACAGAATTGTATCAACTATGTTTGACCTTGATAATGCTCCGTTCTCAAATATGGTTATGGGCGAGGTGTTCAATCAGCCGGGCAAATGGTCCAGCTATCCGCCTCACCACCACCCACAGCCTGAGCTTTACTACTATCAGTTTGACCATCCCGAAGGCTTCGGTGCAGGCTTTGAGGGTGACACTCCATATAAAACAGAAAACGGCACCTGCCTTTGCATAAGAGGCGGAAATGCTCATCAGCAGGTGACTG
>CALYNW010000021.1 GCA_945224895.1 uncultured Clostridia bacterium | reverse complement strand
CCATATATTCGGAAGCGTACTGAGTAGCACACAAGCCAAGTCCGTTTAAGCCGAGAGAAAACTCATAGTTTTCTTCGCCGTTGTCATATTTACCGCCTGCGTACATTTCGCAAAACAAAAGCTCCCAGTTGTATTTATCCTCGTTTTTATTATAGTCAACAGGAATACCTCGTCCGAAATCCTGCACCTCAACAGAGCCGTCAAGAAAGCGTGTAACAACAATTTTATTGCCGTAGCCCTCTCTCGCCTCGTCCAAAGAGTTTGATAAAATTTCAAATACAGAATGCTGGCAACCCTCAAGACCGTCTGAGCCGAAAATAACAGCAGGTCTCTTTCTGACTCTGTCGGCACCCTTTAACGATTTAATACTTTCATTACCGTATTCTTTCTTCTTTGGCATATTTATCCCTCCGAATCAAAGTTTACATTCCGTGATATTATATACTATATCTTGTATAAAAGTCAAGATTTCGTTAAAAAAGACGGTAGCAATAGTGCTACCGTCTGAATAATTGTACTAATTATTCTCTGTTTCATCAGCTTCAGCGTTATTGATATCATTTACGCCACCGGTAGCTTCCTCTGAAGCTTCAGGCTTTGTGTCATTTTCAAAAACAGCTTCTTCAACCTCAATAGTGCCCTTTTCAAGAAGTGAAACAAATTCCTCGGCATTGAGCTTTTCCTTCTTAATAAGAGTATTTGCAACAAGCTCAAGCTTATCAAAATGGTCTCTGAGAATTTTCTCTGTTTTCTGATAAGCCTCACGCATCATTTTTTCAATCTCACTGTCTATCCTTGCAGATGTCTGCTCACTGTAATTATTAACGTGACCGTAATCCTTGCCAAGGAATACCTCGTTATTTTCATCGCTGTAAACAACAGGACCTATTGCATCACTCATACCGTATTTTGAAACCATATCACGGCAGATATTTGAAGCTCTCTGAAGGTCGTTTGAGGCGCCAGTAGAGATGTCGTCAAGGGCGATTGCTTCAGCTACACGACCACCTAAAAGTGAAACGAGGTCGTTGAGCATTTCATTCTTTGAATTATAATTTTCCTCTTGAGGAGTATACCAGGTATAACCGCCTGCACCGAGTCCTCTCGGGATAATTGAAATCTCTTTAACAGGGTCGTGCCCTTCTGTATAATAGGAGGCAACTGCGTGACCTGCCTCGTGGAAAGCAGTAAGCCTCTTGGCCTTTTCACTGAATTTATGAGATTTCTTCTCCATACCAAGCTCAACTCTTGATGTAGCATCTGAAATATCCTCGGCAGTAAGTGCCTTTTGCTTTCTTCTCGCAGCAAGTATAGCCGCCTCATTCAAAAGATTTTCAAGGTCCGCACCGGTAAAGCCGGTGGTATCCTTTGCAACCTCCTTCAAATCAACATCGGGAGCAAGAGGTTTATTCTTAGCATGTACCTTAAGTATATCCTCTCTACCCTTCATATCAGGCCTGTTTACTGTAATTTGTCTGTCAAATCTGCCCGGTCTCAAAAGAGCAGGGTCAAGAACGTCGGGTCTGTTAGTTGCAGCAATAACAATAACTCCGCTGTTTACTCCGAAGCCGTCCATTTCAACAAGAAGCTGATTAAGAGTCTGCTCTCTTTCATCATTTCCGCCACCCATACCTGTTCCTCTGTGACGTCCTACTGCATCAATTTCGTCAATAAAAACAATGGCAGGTGATTTCTTCTTAGCCTGGTCAAAAAGGTCTCTTACACGAGAAGCACCCACACCGACATACATTTCAACGAAATCCGAACCGGATATTGATAAAAACGGTGCTCCTGCCTCACCTGCAACCGCTCTTGCAAGAAGGGTTTTACCTGTACCCGGAGGACCGACAAGAAGAACACCCTTAGGTATTCTTGCACCAAGCTGTGTAAATTTATCAGGCTCCTTAAGGAACTCAACAAGCTCCTCAAGCTCTGCCTTTTCCTCGTCACAGCCTGCAACATCCTTAAATGTTGTCTTTCTCTTTTCATCATCAACAAGACTTTTTGCTCTTATCTTGCCAAAGCCCAAGGTCCTGTTTGTTTCATTCGTCATTGCACCGTTCATTTTTTTAA
Organism: uncultured Clostridia bacterium; assembly: GCA_945224895.1. Taxonomy (GTDB): domain Bacteria; phylum Bacillota; class Clostridia; order Oscillospirales; family Acutalibacteraceae; genus Eubacterium_R. Next base: position 7,630 of record CALYNW010000021.1, on the reverse strand, counting down.
ACGCATAGAAGCCCAAGCCCAAAATGAGCACAAACATCATTAAGCTCGGAAGCATACTAATAAAAATTGAATTAGATCTTCCTGCCTTGTAGTCATAAATTATAGGCTCATCGGTATGCTCCTCATTATATGCTTCAACATCTTCTCGAATATCATCAAGAAAATATGAAACGCTTGGAACGGAATAAGACTGCTCAGTCTTAGGATTTTCAAAGGTTTTATATATGAGATTACCGCTGGAGAGGTCAAGTGTAAATTCGGATATTTCATTGTTTTTAAACATTGATACAATTTCAGAATACTTAACATCTACCCTTGTCTGCTGATTTGCAAAAAATATAACAGACACAATCAGCAATACGGGAATCAACACGTATAAAAGTATTGACTTCCAATTTTTAGACATATTGTTCATTAATTAATCCTCCGAAGGAAGTTTGATAGACAAAATTTTTTTAGTTGAAAAATCAACTTTAACTCGTTCATCGGCACAAATACCGATAATGCCGATAACGCCTAAATCATCGCAGACAACTCCAAGTGAATCCCTTTTTTCCAAAGGAACGGAAAGCTCGTTAAAAAGCTTTTTAAGCGACTTGGTACAGCCCCGTCCTACAGGTTTAATTGAATCTCCTGCCTGTCTGCTTCTAACTGTGACGTTTCCGACAATTTTATCACAGTCACAGTAAAAATCAATATCTTTTGATATAAATTCATTAATATTTAAAATTTCTTTAACGATATTTATACCCTCTTTACATCTGCCGAAATCAGCAATATGTAAAAATTTCTTGTTAGAAACGGCATAAACCGTACCGCTTATCTGAACTTTTTTAGGAATTAAAACAGCTTCTGAAATGCTATTAAGATGAATTCCGTCGAGATTAAAGCCGTTATCATCAAAATACTTAAAAATAACCCTTTTAATTACAACCTTATCATACTGCCTTAATTTATTAAGATTAAGCTGATTATCTTCAAGGCATTCAATATAAGCCTTATTTGAAAAATCTTCAATAAAGCCGTAATCCTCATTAGCATTTGTAATAAAGCCGAAAATTGAGTTTTCACAGGAAGAATTTATCTTTTTTGCAAGGGGTAAAATCTCATTTCTAATAATATTTCTTGAATAATCATTACAGTTATTCGTACTGTCGTTTCTGTATTCAATATTATTTTCTCTGCAAAAAGCTCTGATTTCTTCAGAAGAAATTTCAATAAAGGGTCTTATAATCTTATCCCTTACAGGAGGAATTCCGCACATTCCTTTTAAGCCTGTGCCTCTGAAAAGGCGAAACAAAACAGTTTCCGCATTATCCGAAAGATTATGAGCAGTTGCTATTTTGTCACAGGGAATAGAATATAAAAACTCATATCTTGCTTTTCTTGAATATTCCTCAACACCCATTGATGCTTTTTTTGCTTCCTCGGGTGCATTTATATGTTTAATTTTAAAATCTACATTATTTTTTTTACAGTAGTCTTTTACAAATTCTGCGTCTGCCTTTGATTCTTCCCCTCTGATACCGTGCTCAATATGTGCAACGATAATATGGAGATTAAATTTTTCTTTAACGGAAAGGAGAAAATTAAGCATTGCCATAGAATCTGCTCCGCCCGAAACAGCGGCAACAACAGTATCGCCTACTGAAAGCATATTGTATTTTCCAACTGTTTTTAACGCTTTATCATTCATAATGTGATTTATCAATAGACCTGAATCTTGTAAATTCCTTGTCAAATGTCATTTCTATGGTTCCTGTTGCACCGTGACGGTTTTTAGCAACAATAAGCTCAGTTTTATTAGCGTCGATATCGTCCTGCTTATCCTCGGAAACATCATTTCTGTAATAATCTTCACGATAAAGAAACATAACAATATCAGCATCCTGCTCAATAGAGCCTGATTCACGAAGGTCTGCAAGCTGTGGCTTATGGTTTTTTCCGTGTCCTTCTGTTCCTCTTGAAAGCTGAGCACAGCAAATGACGGGAATATTCAAATCCTTAGCCATCATTTTGAGATTTCTTGTAATTTCGGAAACCTCCTGAACTCTGTTTTCCTTCTTAACCGCAGAAGAAATAAGACCGAGATAGTCAATAATAATACAATCAACATTTCTCATTCTTCTGACTCTTGATTTAATCTCGGGAACAGTAATTGAAGAAGTGTCGTCAAGGTATAGCTCAACATCGCTAAACTGACCTGCGGCATTACCAAGCCTAACCCATTCATCGTTAGTAAGCTCACCTGTTTTGAGCTTTTGTGATTCAACTCCTGCCTGAGCTGACAAAAGCCTTTCAGCGAGCTGCTCCTTTGTCATTTCAAGGCTGAAAACAACACACTTTTTTCTTGCGCCCATTGTAATATTCTGAGCAAGGTTAAGAGCAAAGCTTGTTTTTCCCATAGCAGGTCTTGCACCGATAAGAATTAAATCAGACCTGTTAAGTCCCGTAATGTACTTATCGAGCATGCCGAAGCCTGTAGGGATACCCTTGTATTTTTCTTTATCCTCACCTGTGATAAGCGTAAGCTTATTATAAACGTCATTTACAATAACCTCGCTTACCTTAACAGGTCCGTTCTTTTCCTTACCCTGACGGATGTTATAAATTTTTTGCTCAGCACTGTCAAGAATTAATGAAGCGTCAGCCTCACCGCCTGTTGCCTGTTCAATTATTTCAGTTGAAACATTGACAAGCATTCTGAGATAATACTGCTCTTTTACAATTCTTGCATAATACTCAACATTGGCAGTTGACGGAACCGACTGGGCAAGCTGAAGAAGATAATCTCTTCCGCCTGCTGTGTCATAAAGTCCCTCTTTTGTAAGAGTATCGGAAATAATAACAGGGTCAATAGCTTTTGAGTTTGTATACATCAGCATCATGGCGCTGAAAATTGCCTTGTGCTGAGGGAGATAAAAGCAATCTGCATTTATCTGAGCCACAACCTCTTCCATAGTTGTAGGCTCCACAAGCACACAACCGAGAACAGACTGCTCAGCCTCAAGATTAAAGGGCATATTAACACCTGCTGTATTGATGTTCTCTGCCATAGCTTAAGCCTCCGAAACCTGAACAAACACTTTAGCCGAAATGCCCTGATAAACCTTTATTTCCGCCTGAACGGTTCCAAAGGCTTTAATGTCCTCCATAACGATTTTTCTCTTGTCTATATCAACACCAAGCTCGTTTTTAATCTCTTTTGCAACATCCTTTGATGTTACGGAGCCAAACAGCTTTCCGTTTGCACCTGCCTTAGCCTTAAGCTTAAAGGTTTTGCCGTTAAGCTTATCAGCGTCAGCCTGAGCCGCTTTAATTTCCTCAGCCTTGTGGAATTTCTTAGCCGACTCCTTATTGTTAAAATCATTCATTGCGGCGGAATTTGCCTCAATAGCAAGTCCCTTTGGAAAAAGGAAATTTCTTGCGTAGCCGTCAGAGGCATTTACCAAATCACCCTTTTTACCGAGACTTTTTACATCTTCTTTAAGAATAACCTTCATATTTCATTCTCCTATATTTCCATCAAAATCGGAAGCACCATTGGTCTGCGCTTTGTCTTTTCATACATTAGTTTTGAAATTTCATCACGCAGTCTTGTTTTGACGCTGTTCCAATCTCTGTAATTTTTATCGTAGCTTTCATCAATTACCCTGCAAGCTAAATCTCTTGCGGAATTCATAAGAGCCTCATTTTCCTTAACAAAAACAAATCCTCTTGAAACGATATCGGGACCGCTTACGGTGTACCCTGTTGAGCTGTCAATAGTTGCGACAACAATTATAATACCGTCCTTTGAAAGATGCTTTCTGTCATTAAGGACAATGTTTCCGACGTCGCCGACACCGATACCGTCAACGTAAACCTCTCCCGCAGTAACATTACTGAGCGGTTTAATTCCGTCATAGGAAATTTCTATTCTCTCACCGATATTGCCGACATAAATATTTTCCTTAGGTATTCCCATGGCAATACCTAAATTAGCATGCTTTTGCAGGTGCTTCTGCTCACCGTGAACAGGAATAAAATATTTTGGCTTAACTATGCCAAGCATCAGCTTAAGCTCCTCCTGACAGGCGTGACCCGAAACGTGAACGTCATACATTTTTTCATATATAACCTCAACACCGTGCTTCATAAGCTCATTGACAACATTGCTAACCATTTTTTCATTACCCGGAATAGGCGTTGCAGATATGATTACAAAATCATTTGGCGTAAGAGAAACCTTTTTATGCTCATCAAAAGCAATTTTTGTCAGTGCTGACATAGGCTCACCCTGAGAGCCGGTTGTAATAATTACAAGCTTATCGTCAGTATAGTTTTTGATTAAATCAATATCAATGAGTACGCCCTCGGGAATATTGAGATATCCGAGTTCACATCCGACATTTACAAGATTTTCAAGGCTTCTGCCGATTACAGCAACCTTTCTTCCCCTTGATTTTGCAACATCAACAATCTGCTGTATTCTGTGAATATTTGAAGCAAAGGTTGCAACAACGATTCTCTTCTTTTTCGCCATATTAAACAGGTTTACAAAGGAGTCACCAACATTTTTTTCGCTTGTTGCAAAGCCCGGTCTTTCGGCATTTGTTGAGTCCGAAAGCAAAGCAAGTACACCTTTTTTACCGTATTCGGCAAATCTTGTAATATCAATCATATCTCCGTCAACAGGAGTAGTATCAATCTTAAAGTCGCCTGTCTGTATAATAACACCGGCAGGACATCTGATAGCAAGACCTACAGCGTCGGGAATTGAATGATTAACGTGTATAAACTCAACATTAAAGCTACCCAAGGTAATATTGTCTTTAGGCTTAACCTCTATGAGCTTTACAGAGGAAAGCAATCTGTGCTCCTCAAGCTTACCCTTGATAAGACCTATTGTAAGCTTTGTTGCATATACAGGTACATTTACCCTTTTCAAAAGATAGGCAAGAGCACCAATATGATCCTCGTGACCGTGGGTAATCACAATTCCCTTAATTCTGTCGGCATTTGCCTCAACATAAGAAAAATCAGGTATAACCAAATCTACACCCGGCAAATCAGCAGATGGAAATGCAAGGCCGCAATCAACAATAAACATATCGTTCTTGTACTCATAAAGTGTCATATTCTTACCTATCTCGTTTATACCTCCGAGAAAGGCAATGCGAACAGACTCCTTAGGCACAGGCGGTTTAGGCGGTCTTTTTTTATTTGTCTTGCGGTAAGCTACATAACGCTTTTTGGAATTCCGTTTTCCGTAAAAGCTCTTACCGTTTGACTTGTTTTCATTTGTCATTAAATAATTAACCTCCGTAATAGTTTATTTTTTCCGAACATTTTTAGTTGATATATATAATAAATTATATTAACTGTAATGTCAAGTAACTTAAGCAATAAAGAGTAATCCTAACCGTGTTTTAAATTTTTCTTCATTGTCTATATATTGATTATTACCGTTTTTGGTGGTAAAATATGTATTATAAAAATATTTTTGAGGTATTTATGAAAAAAATTGAAATATATACAGACGGTGCCTGCAGCGGTAACCCCGGTAAGGGCGGTTGGGGTGCTGTTTTAGTCTATGGAAATAAAGAAAAAGAAATTTGCGGCGGTGCTGCCGAAACAACAAATAACAGAATGGAGCTAACCGCAGTAATAGAGGCGCTTACCGCACTCAAGGAGCCCTGTGAGGTAAAGCTGACTACAGACTCAAAATATGTATGCGACTCCGTAAATAAAGGCTGGGTTTATTCCTGGAAGCAAAACGGCTGGAAAAAAGCCGATAAAAAGCCTGCATTAAACGTAGATTTATGGGAAAAGCTTTTGACGTTACTCGAAACACACAATGTAGAATTTGTTTGGGTTAAAGGTCATAACGGTCATCCATATAATGAACGCTGTGATAAATTAGCGGTAAGCTATTATCAAAATTTATCGTAAAATAATTCTTTATCAATGTATCCAATGCCTATACCCAGCTTTCCGCCGTTCATAATATAATTTTTAGCAGATTTCCGTAAAGATGTATTTTCCTCATATCGAGATTTGATTATTTTTCTTTTACCGAAAATTCTTTCAATCGCCTGACAGTCAATATCTAATGAATATGCGATTTTAAACAAATTTGAAAATTTAATAATGTTACTGTCCGGCATCATAAAACGAATGTTTCCCTGATAAATAAGCCAGCTTTCACAAAAGAAATATTTAAAATTATAATCTGGAAAGAATTTATCAAAAAAATCTATTGCAGATTTTACTGATTTGACGCAGTCTTCATAAATCAGCTTTTCGCCTTGTGGAATATGAATATACACAAGATTATCACCTAATTTAAAGGGTAGCTTTCCGTAATTGAGTGTAACATTGTCGCACTTATAAATTTGAAACTGAAGTCTGCCGATTTTAAAAAGCTCTGCTCTTACGTGATTTCTAATCCAGTTATAATTTTTCAGTCCTCTGTTTCCGTTATTACTGCACCAAATGCCTATATCCTTTACAGTATCGGCAAAAATATTGAAATCAATACCGAGTTCATCATATTTTTCTTTAGTATATTTTAAAGACTCCGTAACAACAGCAAGCCTTGTTAAATCATTTTGATTAACAAGGCATTTATTGTTTCCTGTTGCAAATTTCTTTGCAAGAGAATTTATTTTATTGTACCTACTGTCAGGAATGTTGATAACTCTATTTTTTAATTTGACATCAAGCCCTAACAAATCAATATACTCAAACATTATTCTGACGGAAGCTGTGCGTCAACCGAAGGAGCCTCGGTCGGCATTTCTGTGGGCGGTATTGCAGAAGTTGTTTCATATTTTGATAAAAGACCTGAAGATACAATATGAGTAATATCATATTCCATTCCGTAATCCGAAAGCATTGAAAGAACTTCAAAATTAAGGAAATTGCTATCGGCATTTTCATCCTGAACAATAAATTTAGTACCTTTATCCATATACTTGATTTCTCTTTCAAGACCGCCGATACCGTCAACCTCTGTGCCCTCAAAGAAAAGATATGTTCCCTTTACGGTTATTGTATCTGCAAAAGGATTTTCAGCCTGAGTGGTATATGATTTCTTTGGCTGAGCAGTTGTTTCCTGTGCACCGAATTTAATTATTCCGTTGTTTGCAAGAACAACAATAATAATTACTGCCGCAAGAATAAGTGCTAAAAGAACAAATGGCCATTTTTTCTTCTTTTTAACCTTTTTAAATCGGTGACGTTCAAGTGTAGGAATATCGGAATCGTCATCAATATGCGTAGTCTGCATACCTCCCTCAGAGGCTGTCTCCTGATATGATGCGTCATCAGGCTTATGTACAACAAGAGGGCTGTCAAGTATTTCTTCTCTGATATCTTCGTCCATATATAACTCCTAATTAATTAGTTTATGTCATTATAATTTGATTTTTTCTTATAATAACATAATACTTTACAATTTTCAATAAGTATTGAATTTATATAAATATACTGTTATAATAAAAACAAATACATCTTAGCTATATTTCGGAGGAAAAAGTATGAAAATTCTTGCATTTGACATAGGCGGAACAAATATCAAATATGCGCTTTGCAATGAGAAATTCGTTTTATCCGATAAACACACAGTACCTACCGAGGCTGAAAA
>CALYNW010000020.1 GCA_945224895.1 uncultured Clostridia bacterium | reverse complement strand
GTAACCGTAATAAAATCAGCACCTAACTTTTTTGCGTTAATGATGATTTTACCGTAAGCCTGAACGCAGTCAATGTGGATTAAAGCGGGAGCCTTTGCTTTTTTAACGGCTCTTGAAATTGCTTTAACAGGCATTATTGTGCCTACCTCATTATTGACATACATCATTGAAACAAGAATTGTATTTTCATTTACTGCGTCAAAAAGCTGTTGCTCCGAAATATTGCCTCTGCTGTCAGGCTGAAGATATATGACCTCAAAGCCCTGCTTTTTCAGCTCCTGAGCAGATTGGAGCACGCTTTCGTGCTCAATGGCAGTAGTAACAATCCTGTTTCCTGCTCTTCTTTTTGCCTTAACGGCACCGAACAAGGCAAGGTTATTTGCCTCTGTTCCCCCTGAAGTGAAAACTATTTCCTCACTGCTTACTCCAAGAGACTCTGCCACCGCCTGACGTGCCGTAATGACCTCCTTCATTGCATCTATTCCGAGATTGTGAAGGCTTGACGGATTACCGTAGCATTCCGTCATCATTTTCATTACTGCGTCTGTACATTCCCTGCAAGGCTTAGTGGTTGCCGAATTATCAAGATATGCACTCATAAATTCTTAAGTTCCTTTAATTTGAAAATTCCTGCGATTGTTTTTGCGTCCTTGATTTCACCGTTCATTATTTTTGAAATGCACTCCTTAACAGGCATTTTAACAACGTCAAGAAATTCATCTTCATCAAGGTGCTGTTCACCGAAGGTAATACCCTCTGCGTAGAAAATGCGTATAATCTCTCCGCAGTATCCGGGTGTGGGATAAATCTCTCCCAAGGACTCAAAGCGGTCTGCCTCAGCTCCGCATTCCTCTTTAAACTCTCTGATGCCTGCTTCTCTGGGGTACTCGTCCTTTTCAAGCTTACCTGCGGGGATTTCCAAAATCGTCTCCTTATATGGATAGCGAAACTGCCTAACAAGAAGTATCTCGTTATCCTCTGTAAGTCCAACAACAGCAACTCCTCCCGGGTGGTCAACAACCTCTCTTTGAGCTGTTTCTCCGTCAACAAGTGTAACGGTATCATTGTGAACAGTAATAATTCTTCCGTTGAAAATTCCCTGAGACTCTTCAGTCTGCTCAAAATAGCCCAATGCTATTGAATAAATATCCTCGGGCTTTTCCGCAACAAACCTTGCACCCGACTGAGCAAATTCAATTCTGCTACCGTAGCCCCACAAAACGCCTGCACTGTCAATCAGATTTGCCTTTGCTCCATCTATGTCATAGCTTTTATCCCCTGCCATAAGAATTTCATTACCGGGAATTTCAAGCTCCTTAACACAACGGGAAATAATATTTGCCTTTGATTCGCAGTCGGCAGTAAAAGAAACACCGCAGATTACGTCAAAATATGACCTTATTCCGAAATGGTCAAGCAGTGCCTCCACATAATCCTGTGGCTTTGAGGAAGCAATACCAAGCTTAATATTCTCCTTTTTAAGAGATGCCAAAAGCTCCTTTATTCCGTCATATAGACAGCTTTCCAAAAGTCCTTTATTAGTATATCGTTCCCTGTATTTTTTAACAAGCTCATCTGCCGTTGCAGGGTCTGCGCCGAATTTTTCCTGAAAGGTTACAAGCAGGGGCGGACCGATAAAATATGTCAGCTCCTTATAATCAGGCACCTCGTAGCCGAAGGCTTCAAGGGCGTACTGAGCACTTTTTAAAATACCCTCACCGGTATCGCAGATGGTTCCGTCAAAATCAAAAATTACCGCACTGTATCTCATTATCCGTTTACCCTCTTCATAAATTTATCCGAAAGGACAACAAATCTTTCAATTTCGCCCTTGCCGATAATATTTCCGTCGCTGTCCTTTGCACTGACGGAAAAAATTAATCTTCTTCCGTCAACCTCCTCCAATGCTGCATGAGCAGTTACGGTTGTACCGGTACCGCTTGCCTTATCGTGAGAAACGGATATTTTTGTACCGACGGTGGTTTCGCCCTCCTCAAGAAGCGGAGCAACGGCATTACAGGTTGCCTCCTCCATAAGTGCAATCATCATCGGCGTTGCATACACAGGCAGGGAGCCTGAGCCGACTGCAACTGCTGTGTTAGTTGAGTTAACTACGGTAATTGCCTCACTTTTCATAACCGAAGTAAATTCCTTCATAATGTACACCCCTTAAATACATACTACAAAGCATTATATCATAAAAATTTGTTATATACAATATAAAAGAAATATGTTAAAATACCGTTATTGAAATAAAAGTCGGTGATGCTGATGATGACTGATAAAAAAAGAATATATGCCCTTGATGAATTAAGAGGCTTTGCAATACTTTGTATGATTGTCCACCATTCCTTTTTAGATGTGGGAGATGTTCTTGGACTGTCTTGGGGGTATAAGGTTTTTGATGCTCTATGCTTGGTACAGCCATTTTTTTGGGCGATTTTTATCGTTATTTCCGGAATTTGCTCAAGGCTTTCAAGAAACACCCTTAAACGTGGATTTATTGTGTTAGCCTGCGGACTTGTAATCACCCTTGTTACCGCAGTGATAATGCCTTTGGTGGGATTTGATGGGGCTGAAATTTATTTCGGTATTCTTCACTGTCTCGGATGCTGTATGATTATAACGGGAATACTTATGCCGATTATTGAAAAAATCGACTACCGAATAGGTGCCGTAATTTCTCTTTTACTGTTCTTTTTCACCTATGGGATAAATTCAAAAACTATGCTGTTCGGGCTTATTCATTTGCCTGAAGGCTGGTATCAATATAATTTCCTTGCGCCTCTGGGTGTATTTTCCGCCTCCTTTGAAAGTGCCGACTATTTTTCCATAATCCCTTGGATATTTATGTTCTTATTCGGAGCATTCTTGGGAAAGCCTGCAAAGGAAGAAAAATTCCCACAGGGTATGTATAAAAAAAGAAGCAAATTTCTCTGCCTCGTAGGAAAAAACAGCCTGTGGATTTATCTCCTGCACCAGCCTGTAATCTATGTAATAATGCTTATAACAGCCATTATTATAAACGTATAAAAACAAATACCGAAATAACAAAACAAGCACGCACCTCATATTATAAATAGGTGCGTGCTTTCCAGTTGTTGGCGGCAGTGGCGAAAGCCCAAAGAATAGCTGCCGCTGTATCGGCTGATTAGGGTGGCGGAAATTGGATATTCTTATTCAATTTTCAGCCACTGTTCATTAGCCTTTTTTACGGAATAAAGGCAATATCCGAGAATTTTATTAACTATTGCCCTTGCTGTATTGATATGTCTGCTGACGGTTGGTTGAGAAAGCTTCAGCTCTCTTGCAATTTCCGTCTGAGTTTTTCCGTGAACATAAAACAGACGCAGGCAAATGCTTTGCCTCGGAGTCAACTCATTTTCTATAATTTTAGGTAAAACACGAGAAAGAGCCTTGCTGAGAATTTTTTGTTCGTCATCACTGTCATTCTCAAAAAAATCTCTGTCGGCAATACATTCCTCCAAAAAATCCTTCAAAGCAATTCCTCCTCGTCATAATAGCAGGAAAGCAAGTTAGAAATTCTTTTACATTCACAAGCCATATCGTAATAAATCTTAATCCTCTTTCTGAGCAAAACAAGGTCGTTTCCTCTGTAAACGCAAAGTAGCGGTTTAAGTCCATCAAGCTTTGCACAAAGCACCCTGTACTGCCCCTCGTATTCACGAGCCAATTCATCAATATTCATTTGCTGCCCTTCTTTCTTACAATCTCGGCAAGTAATTATGGGGCGGAATAACCTGTCCTGCCGAAGAATGCTTTTTATTTTTTCAAGACTTTTGCCTTGACAGTTATTCATATTATACGAACATTTGTTCTAAGTCAACAGGTCATTTGTGAATTTTTGGTAAAGTCCGTAAATTTCCACCGATTTAAAAGTTTTAAAAAAACTTTTCACAATTTCAGATTTTCAATTTATTTGTAATTTTGTTTAAAAAATATCATCAATTCTATTGACAAACTGTGCAACATACACTATAATTAAGTTAGATTTGAGGTGGGCCGCACCGCCTCGAACTCTTGGTCCTCCATAGTTTGTAATGACAGAGAGGGGAAGGTCGGGATATCGGTACCCGACCTTCTTTCTTTTTTATTGATGAACTTTTCTAAACTTATGTATATAATTAAATTTTCACTTTACTTTTTGATGCTTTAGTATTAGAATAATTAGGAGCGGCAAAGGTGCCTGTATCGGCGTCTTTGCTTTTTTTTAAAAAGGAGACAGTATATTATGGAAAATTTAGGCTATTACAACGGTAAATACGGACTTATTGAAGAAATGCAAATTCCTATGCTTGACAGAGTTTGCTGGTTCGGTGACGGAATTTATGACGCTACATATGCACATAATCACAAGATTTTTGATATGGACGCCCACCTTAACAGATTTTATAATTCTGCAAAGCTTCTTGACATCAATATGCCTATTGAAAGGGCTGAGCTTGAAAAGCTTTTAAACGACCTTGTACAGAAGGTTGACAGCGGCGACCAGTTTGTATATATGCAGGTAACAAGAGGTTCGGGACTGAGAGGTCATATTTACGCAGAGGACATAAAGGCTAACCTTTGGATTACCCTTACTCCTTCTCCTGTTGCTGACACATACAAGAAGATAAACCTTATCACATTTGAGGATAAGAGATTTGAATACTGCAATGTTAAAACTCTTAACCTTATCCCCTCCTGCCTTGCCGCAACTGCCGCAGACAGAGCAGACTGTGACGAAGCAATTTTTCACAGAGGTGATATAGTTACCGAATGTGCTCATTCAAACTGTTCTATTTTCAAGGACGGTAAGGTTATTACACATCCTTTGACAAACCATATTCTCCCCGGTACTGCAAGACTTCGTTTGCTTGCTTTTGCCGAAAAGCTTGGCTACGGCGTTGAGGAAAGAGAATATACACTTGATGAGCTTATGAATGCTGATGAGGTTGTGGTTCATTCCACAGGCTCCTTCTGTCTTGCCGCCGCAACTGTTGACGGTAAGCCTGTAGGCGGAAAGGCACCTGAAATGCTTAAAGCAATTCAGGACGCTCTTGTTGCAGATTTTGAGGAGCAGTGCAAGGCTGACTAATTGAGGTATTTTCAATGTATGAAAGAACATATGCAAAAATAGATTTGGACGCAATAGAATACAATATTGACAATGTTCTGAAAAAGATTGATGGCAAAGCAAAGCTTTTAGGCGTAATAAAGGCTGATGCCTACGGTCACGGGGCTGTTGAAATCGGTAAATTTCTTGAAAGCAAATGCGACTTCTTCGGTGTTGCCTGTGTTGAGGAGGCTGAGGAGCTTATTGACGCAGGAATAAAAACACCTATTTTAATTCTCGGATTTGTCTCCCCTGCATATTTTGACAGAATAGTTGCAAAGGATATTCGTATTCCTATTTTCTCATACGACGAGGCAAAGGCTTTGTCAGACGAGGCTGTTAAGCAGAATAAAACAGTTCCCTTCCATTTTTGCATTGATACAGGTATGAGCAGAATCGGCTTTCAGGTTACAGAGGAAAGCGCTGATATCTGCAAAAAAATAACTCAGCTCCCGAATATTGAGGCTGAGGGACTGTTTTCCCACTTTGCAACTGCCGATGAAAGAGTTTTGACAAAGGCAGAGGCTCAGAGGGATAAGTATATTAAATTTGTTTCAATGCTTGAGGAAAGAGGAATAAATATTCCTATTAAGCATCTTAATAATTCGGCAGGAATAATGAATTTTGATATGCTTTTTGATATGGTACGTTCAGGCATAATCACCTACGGTCTGTATCCGTCTGAGGAGGTTGACAAGGCTCGGCTTGATATCAGACCTGCTATGGAGTGGAAAACTCATATCACACACGTTAAGGAGCTTGAGGCAGGACGTGAAATTTCCTACGGCGGTACATATACCACAAAGGAAAGCAGAATTATAGCCACCGTGCCCGTGGGCTACGCAGACGGTTATCCCAGATGCCTTTCAAACATCGGCAGAGTAATTGTCAGAGGTCATTATGCAAATATCGTTGGCAGAGTTTGTATGGATCAGTTTATGATTGACGTTACAGACATTCCTGATGTTCAGCTTGATGATACCGTTACTCTTGTAGGTAAAGACGGTGACGCTGTTTTGACTATGGAGGAGGTATCAAGCCTCGCCCATTCCTTTAACTACGAGCTACCCTGCAGAGTAGCAAGACGTGTTCCGAGAGTTTACTACAAGGACGGAAAGCCGATAAAAACAGTTTATTATTTGAAAAAGTAAAAGCAGGCATAGAAAAGCCCTCCCAAAACAAAATCGGGAGGGTTATTTTTTTACTGTTTATTCTTCTGTGTCGTCTGTTGACGGCTCTGTTGTAGTTACAGTTTTACTGTAAACCTGCAGAATAATCTCTTCGCCTATTGCACAGGTTGTTCCTGCCTTAGGTGCCATACCGTAGCTTGATTTAACAGTATTTTCTGCGTGACCGCCGTCATTATAAACCTCTACGGAGGAAACCTCAAAGCCTGCTTTCTTAAGCTTCTCTGTAGCCTCCTCAAGAGTAAGTCCGCCAACATCGGGAACCTCTGCAGTCTGAACGCCCTTGCTGACTGTCAAAACAATTTCAGTTCCTTCGTCAACCGTTTCGCCTGCAGTTACGCTTTGCTTAAATACTATTCCCTCGTCAACATCAACAGAATACTGAGAATCAAAGGTCAGCTTAAACTGCTTGTTCCAAGCGCCGTTATTTTCGATGTCGCTTTGGGTATATCCTGCCGATGTAAAATCAGGCACAGTATGTGTTGCAACAGAAACAGAAGCAGTGGTATCCTCCTGCTTATTAAAGCTACCGTTTCTTGCCACTAATACACCTGCCACACAGGCAACGGCAATAAGCACAACAAGGACAGCAATTATGATTTTATTTTTTTTGCTGTTATCCTTAACATCATCATATCCGGGATAGCCTCTGTAGTTTTTCTCCTGAGTAACGGAGTCAATTTCTTCTTCATCCTTTTTAACCGCCCTCTTAGGTGCAGGGGCTGCAGCGGCAACAACAGCAGGTGCGGCATTTAACTGCTCTCTGAAGGTGTTTATATCCTGCGTTCTTTTCTCAGGATAAATCTGAAGTCCACCGCCCAAGGCTCTGATAACATAGGTTGGAATTTTTTCCGCAATAGTATTTGGAATCATAAGTCTGTCATTAGTTTCTCTTGACTTTGCGTCAGGTGGATTTTGACCAACCAAGGCTCTGAAAATACAAGCGGAAAAGGCATAAATATCCGTTGCGGGACACATTTTATGATTATTGTCATACTGTTCAATGGCAGTATAGCCGTCATTTACATTAAATTCAAGGACTGACGACATTGTGTTAGCCTCAGAAATACAAAAGCCCTTAAGCCTTACCTTACCGTCACGGCAAAGAAGAAGATTGTCCGGACAAATACCGCCGTGAATAATACCGTTTGAATGGAGCGACTCAAGAGTAGTCAAAACAGGCATAAACATTATTCTTGCCTGCTCCCACTCAATATTTCCTTCGGGATTTCTCAAAAGAAATTCTCTAAGAGTAATTGACTCCATATATTCGCTGATTGCGTAGGCTGTTGAATTAAGCTCAAACACATCATATGTGGGAATTACCGCAGAAAGATTTCTCATTTTAATAAGGGTAGACCAAAGGTTTAAAAATGATGCCTTTAGCTTTCCAAAGCAATCCTTATAGCGTTCTCTGATATGAACCTCTAAGTTGCCCTCAAGCCTTACTGCAATGCCCTTTGGTAAAAATTCTCTGATGATTACTGCCTCATCAAGCTGGGTATCATATCCCATATAAACTGCGGCGTCGCTTTCGTGGGCAATAAGCCTGCCCACAACGTACCTGTCATTAAGGACTGTTCTCATTTGAAGATAAATTATATCCTCTCTGCTGTCGTTATCAAAGCCACATTCCTCACAGACACTTCCGCTTGTGAGCTCTTCAAAGCAGTTCATACAAAGATTATCTATATTTTTCAAGGATTATCACTCCCGTTAATTATCAATAGGTTAATAACAAAAACTATCGTAGGGGCTTCCTTGGAGCGGACGCCAGACCCTTTTGTCTGCTTCGCAGACATTTCCCCTAACAGGGGAATCCCAGTGCAAGCCCGTTATAAGCGGGCGACCATTGGTCGCCCCTATGGTTAGTTAATTACATATATAAGATATAATAACAACGATAATTGTCTTTGTCAAGTAAACAACTTGTTAATTATTCACAATTTTAAAGCACCGTATTTGGTACTTCCCACAAATAAGCATTGAATAAAAGATAAAAGTATTGTATAATCACTATTGTAATAATTAACGACTGAAAGGAAAAAGCATATGTCTTTTGCAATGATAAAGGAGCTTGCCGAAAAAAAAGATAAAAACGGTAACGGCTATCTTGACCTTACCGTAATAGGAAGCGACAAAAAGGAATATCCCGCAAAGGTTTGGAGATTTGAAAACAACGGTCAATTTTCCGCAAATGACGTTGTTGAAATTGAATATACAGTAGACAATTACAAGGGTAAAACCCAGCTTACAATCAACACCATTAAGCCTGCACCCGAGGATATGATTAAGGAATTTGTACCTTCATCCGATTATGACGGAAAGGCAGTTTTTGCAAATCTCTTAAGCAAGGTAAACGCTTTTAAGGACAGTGAGCTTAAAGCAATCGTATCCAGCATTATGACCGAAAACCGTGAAAGGCTTGAGGTTTATCCTGCGGCATACAGGCTTCATCACGCTATTGTGGGCGGTCTTATGCTTCATACGGCATCAATAGTTGAAATGGCTGAAAAAACCTGTCAGGTTTACCCCAATATCAACAGAGAGCTTTTGATTTCAGGTGCAATTCTTCACGATGTGGCAAAAACCTTTGAAATGGAAACAGGCAAATCAGGGCTTTGCAGTGGCTACACCATGGGCGGTGAGCTTATCGGCCATCTTGTAAAGGGCGCAATGTACATTGACGAAACTGCAAAAAAGCTTGGAATTAACAGTGATAAGGTAATTCTTCTTGAGCATATGGTACTGTCGCATCACGGACAGCCGGAGTTCGGCTCCCCTGTAAGACCTATGTTTTTAGAGGCGGAAATACTTTCAAGCCTCGACGCATTAGACGCAACCATATTTGAAATCAACACCGCAACATCAAAGGTTGAGGCAGGAGATTTTACCGACAGACAATGGGCACTTGATAACAGAAAGCTCTATAATCACGGTCTGTCATCAACAGAGCATAAAGTAAATTTAGGAGAATAATTTTGGAAAACGAAAACAGTATTAATATCGGCGAAAGCTGGACTGAAATATCCATAACCGTAGATACGAAGGATATTGACACGGCAGGAAATATTGCTAATCTTGTAGTTCCCTACGGAATTTATATCGAGGACTATTCGGACCTTGAAAACGAGGTAATGGAAATTGCCCACATAGATTTGATTGAAGAAGGTCTTTTACAGGCTGACAGGACGAAGGGAATTATCCACGTTTATGTCAACCCTCACGAAAATCCTCTTGAGGCAGTTTCATTTATTAGGGAAAGGCTTGATTTAAACGGCTTAGAATACGAAATTAAAATTGCCGACTGTGCCACAGAGGACTGGGTTAATAACTGGAAGCAGTATTTTCACCCTATGCCTATCGGAAATAAACTGCTTATCAGACCTACCTGGGAGGATGAATACGAC
>CALYNW010000019.1 GCA_945224895.1 uncultured Clostridia bacterium | reverse complement strand
ATAATTGCACAAAATTAATATTTTGTGCAATATAGGGGAGTAAAAATACCGAAAATGACCATTTTGCATAAAACTAAAAGGATGCGCAGAAATGAGAAAAGAAGAATTTTATACATTGCCAAAGCTTGTACAACAATATCTTGTTTACATAGAAGCAATCAAAGGTCACAGCGAATTATCTGTTTTGGAATATGCGTCCGACCTTAGAACATTTTTCAGATATATTTCTAAATTAAAAGGATTATATTCAACGGATACCGATGACGATAAAATTGATATATCTTTATTAGACATTAATTTTATGAAAAATGTACAGCTTACGGATGCTTATCAATTTTTAATTTACTGTAAGGATGTCAGAAAAAATAATGAAGCTACACGTGCGAGACGTGTTATATCAATCAGAAGATTTTATTCTTATCTCACTGATAATTTAGGACTGCTTGATGTTAATCCTATGAAAAATCTTGATATACCGAAAATTAAAAAATCTCTTCCTAAATATCTTACCCTTGAAGAATCAGAAAAATTACTCTCTGTAATAGATGGTAAATACAAAGAAAGAGATTATGCGATTATAACATTATTTTTAAACTGCGGAATGCGACTTAGTGAACTTGTGTCTATTAATTATACTGACATCAAATCAGACGGAACAATTATAATAACCGGTAAAGGAAATAAAGAAAGAAAGGTTTATTTGAATACTGCCTGCTTACAAGCATTAGCCGATTACAGAAAGGTCAGACCAAATGACGGAGTAAAGGACAGAGCATTATTTTTAAGCTCAAGAAATCAGCGCATAAGCAAACGCTCAGTACAACAAATTGTTGAAAAATATCTTGAAAAAGCGGGTCTTGGAGGCAGAGGCTTATCTGTGCACAAGCTTAGGCATACAGCAGCAACGCTTATGTACCAGCACGGAAATGCAGATTTACTTTTGCTTAAGGAAATACTCGGTCACGAAAATCTCGGCACGACTGAAATATATACACATATAAGCGATGATGCTACAAGAAAAGCAATAGACTCAAATCCACTTGCAAATGAAAAATCTAAATGGTAACAATGCTGAATAATAAAATTGTTACTCCTGCACTTGCAAATGATACAGCAATTATGATTGAACCTAAAACTGCATATTTTTTCAGATATGGCTTTATATCAAAATTCCCGTTACTCCCCTCTTTTGTCATTTCCATTAAATTTTTTGACATTTCAGCACTTATACAAAGAGTATAAGAAATTATGGTAATGAAAGCCGCCGAAAACGGAGCAATCATTAATATAGAATATCCTACACCTTTAGTTGAATAATTTATAAAAAAATATGATATTTTAAGTCCGTATTCTATTCCCAAAAAAGCAGGAATAATATTCATAATCGGATATCCTATTAAGCATAAGCCTAAAAATACAACAATAAGAAAAAGAGTCATATAAAGGCACATATTCGATAAAAATAAATTAATAAGTGTTACATCCTTCGGCTTAAGAATATTATCAAGAGCATCACTTGTAACAGCCTTATAAAGACATGAACCGATTAACAAACCGCATAAATAAAACACAGCAGAATAAATTATGTATTTATCCTTTTCGAAGTTAAATTCTATATTTATTTTTTTACTTTCCGAAGGTATTTTAATCTCTTTTATTTTCTCTTCCATAAAATCACCTTTGTTTACCCTTAATGCGCAGTAATGATGAAATAACCGCAGAGGCAAGTATAACCACAATTTTTATGATTATCATTGCGACATCATTGCCGTTAACGCAAAAATTCACTACCACGAAAAGCAAAAATGGAAATACGGAAATGAAAGAAAGGGGCAGTATATTATTTTTAAATCCACCGACGGAAATATAAGATACAATCAGCGAGGTTAAAAGGCAAACTGCAATTCCCATATATTTACAGATATTTAAATCAATATCAAGCTTGAGAATTATTAATGAAAAAACAGAATTAAACAATAAGACAGATAAAACCGTTGAAATAATAATTTTCAGCAAATATTTAATTATCAAGCCCTTAGCGTTGGCACTGTTAATTTTAGGCATAATAAAATCCCCCTTGAAATTTATATATTCAAGGGGGAAATTTTTTAGAACAAAATCAGTCCTTCTTTTCTTCTGAAGTCTCGTCTTTTTTGCTCTTCTTATTCTTCTTTTCTTTAGCAGCCTCTCTTGCGGCTTCAACTTCCTTCTGATGCTGTTCTGCCTTTGTTCTGTTAGTATTTACAGCCCAGCGCTCAATTTTCATTTTGTTTCTGTCAGCACCTGTTTCGATAACAAGGTCATTTTCTCTGATAGTAACTACTCTGCCTACTATACCGCCGATTGTAACGATTTCGTCGCCGATTTCAAGAGAATTTCTCATCTCCTGCTCCTGCTTCTCACGCTTTTTCTGAGGACGAATCATAAGAAAATACATTACTGCAACAAGCACTACCATAAGAATTATATATGATGTACTGCTTGCAGTAGTACCCTGACCGCTTGCTCCTGCCTGTGCCATTAATAAAATCATACCCATTTTGTAATCCTCCTAAACATAGTGTTCATATTATATAAGATATAATACTCTTTTGCAAGTACTTTTCTAAATTCTGGTATCAAGTTTTACACAAAATTCATTTTTATAGTCAGAAAATGTACCGTTGTCTAAATTTTCTCTTATTTCCTTCATCAAATTATTATAAAAATAAAGATTATGAATTACTGCAAGGCGCATTCCGAGAATTTCATTACTTTTAAACAAGTGTCTGAGATAAGACCTTGAATACTGCCTACAGGTTGGACAATCACATTCATCATCAATAGGTGAACCATCTCTTTCATATTTGGCATTATTTATGTTAATTATACCTTTCTTTGTAAATAACTGTCCGTGTCTTGCATTACGGCTTGGCATTACGCAATCAAATAGGTCAACTCCCCTGCTGACTGCCTCAAGAATATTCCCCGGAGTACCTACACCCATAAGATATCTTGGCTTGTTCTCTGGTGCATAGGGTGCCACTGCCGATATGATTCTGTACATATCCTCCTTAGGCTCACCTACTGCAAGACCGCCGATAGCATAGCCGTCAAGGTCCATTTTTGCAATTTCCTTCATATGCTCAATTCGAAGATTATCATAGGTACAACCTTGATTTATACCGAAAAGCATTTGGTTTTTATTAATAGTTGTTTCAAGAGAATTAAGCCTATCCATTTCGATTTTACAGCGTTCAAGCCATCGTAATGTTCTTTCGCAGGCTTCTTTAGCATATTTAGGTGTAGCAGGATTTTCCACACATTCATCAAATGCCATTGCTATGGTTGAGGCAAGATTTGACTGAATTTGCATACTTTCTTCGGGTCCCATAAATATTTTTCTGCCGTCAACGTGGGAATTAAAGTAAACGCCCTCTTCTTTAATCTTGTTTAGCTTGGCAAGGCTGAAAACCTGAAAGCCGCCACTGTCTGTCAAAATCGGTCTGTCCCAATTAGTAAATTTATGCAGACCGCCCATATCGTGTATCAGCGTATCTGACGGTCTGACGTGAAGATGATACGTATTACAAAGCATAACCTGACAGTCAATATTCTTTAAATCCTCAGTCGAAAGACCGCCCTTAATTGCTGCAGAGGTAGCCACATTCATAAATGCAGGAGTTTGAACAGTCCCGTGAACTGTAACGAATTCTCCCCTTCTTGCTGTTCCCTCTTTTTTTATTAGTTTAAACATATCATAACCTCAAGTATTATTTTATAAACATTGCATCACCGAAGGAGAAAAATCTGTATTTTTCTTTAACGGCGGTATTATATGCGTTCATTACATTATCATATCCTGCAAAGGCACTGACAAGCATAATAAGTGTGCTTTCAGGCAAATGGAAATTAGTTATAAGTGCGTCAATACATTTAAATTCATACCCCGGATAAATAAAAATGCTTGTATCGTCCTCATCCTCACAAATACAGCCGTGTTTCTTCGCTACAGAATCAAGTGTGCGACAGCTTGTTGTACCCACAGAAATATCTCTTTTTCCTTTTTTATGGGTTTCGTTTATCAAATCTGCCGTTTCTTTAGGCATAACATAATGCTCTGTATGCATTTTATGCTTTGTTACATCATCAACCTTAACAGGTCTGAAGGTTCCTAAACCTACGTGTAAGGTCACATAACCTAATTTTATGCCTTTTTTCTTAATTTCTTCAAGCATTTCAGTTGTAAAATGTAAGCCTGCCGTAGGAGCCGCCGCAGAGCCTAAATGCTCACTGTATACTGTCTGATATCTTTCCTTATCGTTAAGCTTTTCCTTTATATAGGGAGGCAAGGGCATCTGTCCTATTTCGTCAAGCACGGCATATATATTATTGTCGCAATGAAATTCAACAATTCTGTTGCCGTCATCAAGTATATCCTTAACGGTACATTCAAGCTGACCATTACCGAATACAAATTCGGTTCCGATTTTTGCTCTTTTACCTGGACCGCAAAGACATTCCCAAACAAGATTTTCATGTTGCTTTAACAGTAAAAATTCAACTACTGCACCTGTTTCTTTTTTTACTCCGAAAATTCTGGCAGGGATAACTCTTGTGTCGTTAAGAATTAAACAGTCGCCTTCCTCAAGATAATCTGTTAAATCCTTGAAAATTTTATGTTCTATTTTACCTGTATTTTTATCTAAAATCATCATTCTTGACGCATTTCTCGGCTCAATGGGAGTCTGAGCAATTAGTTCTTCGGGTAAATCGTAGTAAAAATCAGAAGTTTTCATTATTTTCTCCATAATTTGTAATTGACATATATATGTATTAAGTGTTATTATATCTAATAAATGCAAAGCGTTAAGTACGCTAACAAGTATTATATTGCATATTATCTTGTTTTACAAGTTATTTTTTAAGGAGACTGAAATATGGAAAAAAAGTTTAATGTTGGCATCGTAGGTGCAACAGGTATGGTTGGACAGAGATTTGCTACTCTGCTTGAAAATCATCCTTGGTTTAATGTTGTTTGCCTTGCCGCATCTTCAAGAAGCGCAGGCAAATCTTATGAAGAGGCTGTCGGTAAAAAATGGTGTATGGATACACCTATTCCCGAGAAAATGAAAAGCATCGTTGTTATGGATGCAACGAACGATATTGATAAAATTACATCAATGGTTGATTTTGTATTCTGTGCAGTTGATATGAAGAAGGACGAAATCAAGGCTCTTGAGGAGGAATATGCAAAGCACGAATGTCCTGTTGTTTCAAATAACAGTGCTCACAGATTCACTCCTGACGTGCCTATGGTAGTGCCTGAGCTTAATGCGGAGCATATCAATATTATTCCTGCTCAGAGAAAAAGACTTGGCACAAAAAGAGGCTTTATTGCAGTTAAGTCTAACTGTTCGCTCCAGTCATATGTACCTGCTATATTCCCTCTTCACAGAAAATACGGTATTAAAGATGTTCTTGTTTGTACTTATCAAGCAATTTCAGGTGCAGGTAAAACCTTTGAAAGATGGCCGGAAATGGTAGATAATGTTATTCCTTATATCGGCGGTGAAGAAGAAAAGAGCGAAAAAGAGCCTCTTAAGCTTCTCGGTAAAATCGATGGTGACGTTATCGCATCGGCAGATAAGCCTAACTTTACTGCACAGTGCATCAGAGTTCCCGTATCGAATGGTCATCTCGGTGCAGTATTTATGAAATTTGAAAATGAAGTACCAAGCAAGGAAGAAATCATCAAGACTTGGGAGGGCTTTTCAGGCAGAGCACAGGAGCTTGAATTGCCTTCTGCACCAAAGCACTTCCTTAACTACTTCACAGAGGATGACAGACCTCAGATTAAATCTGAAAGAATGCTTGAAAACGGTATGGCTGTTTCAATCGGCAGACTCAGAGAAGATACACAATATGACTATAAGTTCGTATGCCTTTCTCACAACACATTAAGAGGTGCAGCAGGAGGAGCTGTTCTTCTTGCTGAGCTTCTTGCGGCAGAAGGCTATATGGACAGATAATTTTAGGAGTTGATATTTATGAAGGAACCTATTTTTACAGGTGCAGCGGTTGCAATTATTACACCTATGCACGAGGACGGCTCGGTAAATTATGACGAATTTGCAAAGTTTATTGACTTTCAGATTGAAAACGGAACTGACGCTATTGTAGTATGCGGTACTACAGGCGAATCATCAACACTCAGAGTTGTTGAGCATAATGAATGTATCAAGTGGTGCGTTAAGTACGTAAACGGAAGAATTCCTGTTATTGCAGGAACAGGCTCTAACAGTACAGCCTGTGCTATTGAAATAAGCAAGGAGGCTTGCGAAAACGGTGCAGACGCACTTCTCCTTGTTACCCCTTACTACAACAAGACAAGTCAGAGAGGTCTTCTTGCTCATTACACAGCAATTCACGATGCTACTGACAAGCCGATTATTCTCTACAATGTTCCGTCAAGAACAGGACTGAACATAGCTCCCGAAACTGCCTATGAGCTTTCAAAGCTTCCGAGAATTAACGGTATCAAGGAGGCTTCAGGCAATCTTGAGCAGGTTGAGAAGATCAGAGAGCTTTGCGGTGATGAGCTTAATATTTGGAGCGGTAACGACGACCAGATTTACGACATTATGGAAAGAGGCGGAAAGGGCGTCATAAGCGTTCTTTCAAATATTGCTCCTGAGGCTGCTCATGATATTCCTGCTTTATACATTGAGGGCAAGAAGGAAGAAAGTAAGGCACTTATGGATAAGTATATGAAGCTTGCAAAGGCTATGTTTGTTGACGTAAACCCAATTCCTGTTAAGGAGGCTGTCAGCCTTATCGGATTTAACGCAGGTCCTTGTAGACTTCCGCTTATTGAAATGGATGAAAAGAACAAGGCTTACGTTAAGGCTACTATGGAAGAATACGGTCTTGTAAAATAATTTTAACCGAGGACTTATAAAATGACAAAGTTAATTATAACAGGCGCTAACGGAAAAATGGGCAGTGTTATTCAGGATATTGTGGCTAAAAGAGACGACTGCGAAATAGTTGCAGGAGTTGACCTTAATACCGAAGTAAACGGAAGATTTCCTGTTTATTCCACTATTGATGCTGTTAAAGAAAATGCAGATGCTGTAATTGATTTTTCCAATCCTGTTTTGCTTGATGATTTAATTTCTTATTCAAAAAGAACAGGTACTCCCCTTGTTATCGCTACAACAGGATATAGTGATGAGCAGAAAAAGAAGATAACAGACGCATCTGCCGAAACACCTATTTTCTTCACTTATAATATGAGCATGGGTATCAATCTTCTTGCAAATCTTGCAAAAAAGGCTGTTCAGATTTTGGGCAACGATTTTGATATTGAGATTGTTGAAAAGCATCATAATCAAAAAATTGATGCACCCAGCGGTACGGCACTTATGCTTGCAGACGCAATGTGTGAAGAAATACCGGAGCCTATAAAATATGAATATGACCGTCATTCAAAGCGTGAAAAGAGAACAAGAAATGAAATAGGTCTCCACGCAGTAAGAGGCGGAACAATCGTCGGCGAGCACGAAATTATTTTCGCCGGCAGAGACGAAATAATAACTCTTTCACATTCTGCAAGAAGCAAAGAGGTTTTTGCAGTGGGTGCAGTAAATGCCGCTGTTTATATGGCAGGAAAGCCGGCAGGGCTTTACGATATGAAGGAGCTTATTGATTAATAAAAAATTTACTCCATACCGAATAACTCGGTATGGAGCTTTTATTTTATCCAAGAAAATCCGATATTTCATTTTTCAAAAGAGTAGGTATTTCAATACTCTGTGGACAATGTGATGCACACTTTCCGCAAGAGACGCAGGCTGAGCCATTGTTTTTCAGGCTTATGTATTGCCTTTTGCCGTCCTCTAAAGAAATTTCATCAGTTTTGACCTTATTATAGATTGAAAATACAGAGCTGATTTTTACCTCCTTAGGACAGTCGGCACAATAATCACAACCTGTACACGGAATCACATCACTTTTATTAATCATACCTGCGGCATTAAAGCAAATTTGCATTTTTCTGTCATCAAAAGGTATGAAATCAGTAAGAGTATTCAGATTATCATAAAGCTGTTCTTCACTGTTCATACCGCTTAAAACGGTTAAAACATTACTGTGACTTGCGGCAAAGCCGATTGCCCAGGAAGCAATACTCTTGTCAGGCTCTGCCCTTTTGAACATATTTTCAATATCCTTTGAAACATCTGCCAGCTTACCGCCTCTGACAGGCTCCATTATAATAACAGGAATTCCTGCTTCTGTTAGAATATTGTATTGCTCTTCTGCCTGTTGATTTTTCCAATCAAGGTAATTCAACTGAATTTGTGCAAAATCCCACTTATGTGCCGCAACAATTTCCTTTAAATCGTCAATAGTTCCGTGAAATGAGAATCCGATATTTTTAATTTTGCCCTCTTCCCTTTTCTTTGAAACAAACTCATATGCACCGAATTTTTCGCATTTATCAAAATTTTCTTTGTTTAAAGAATGAAGAAGATAAAAGTCGAAATAATCATGACCTGTTCTATTAATCTGCTTTGAAAAAACCTTTTCCATATCAGACTGCTTAGGACACATCCAAATAGGCAACTTATCAGCAAGATAATAGCTTTCCCTCGGATATTTTTTCAATGCCGTTCCTATAAACCTCTCACTTTTACCTACATGATACATATATGCAGTATCAAAATAATTTACGCCGTTTTCATAGGCAATATCAACAAGCATTTGCGCCTTATCATAGTTAATTAGCGGGTTAGATTCTCTTTTGATAGGTGTTTTACAGGGTAATCTCATTGTTCCTAATCCAAGCAGAGAAACCTCTGTATCCTTAAATTTTCTTTTATCTACCATAATTACTCCTTACTCCAGGTTACTCCCTGAGGTGTATCCTTGAGAATAATTCCTCTTGAATTTAAATCGTCACGAATTTTGTCGGCAGTTGCCCAGTCCTTATTTGCTCTTGCCTGCTGACGCTGTTCAATAAGCTCCTCTATTTCACTGTCAATATCATTTGACTTTCTGTTATAAAGAATACCGAGAACACCGCAAAGCTCATCAAATACCTTTGCAGCCGTTTCACAAACATTCTTTGAAACATCCTTATCAAGAATTTTTGTATTAATATCCTTAACAAGGTCAAAGATTGCGGCAATACCATCGGCAGTATTAAGGTCGTCATCCATAGCTGTAATAAACTGCTCTCTTCTGCCATTAAGCTGATTGATTAATTCTTCGTCATCAGCGATATCCTTCGCGTTTTTCAAGGCAAAATCAAGGCTGTCACGGCAGGTATAAAGTCTGTCAAGTGCAGAACGGCACTGTTCAATAATCTCAAGGCTGTAGTTGATGGGTGAACGATAGTGTGAAGAAATAAGAAAATATCTTATAACCTCATAGCCGTAAACATTTGCTATTTCTCTTACGGTTTTAAAATTACCGAGGGATTTACTCATTTTAACATTATCAACATTAATATAACCGTTGTGCATCCAATATTTTGAGAATGTACAGCCGTTGGCACATTCACTTTGTGCAATCTCATTTTCGTGATGCGGGAAAATAAGGTCCTGACCTCCGCAATGAATATCTATTGTTTCACCGAGAAAACGTCTGTTCATTGCCGAACATTCAATATGCCAGCCCGGTCTGCCCTTGCCCCAAGGTGATTCCCAGTAACTGTCTCTTATACACATCTCCGAGCCCACGAGACTAGGCATGATCT
>CALYNW010000018.1 GCA_945224895.1 uncultured Clostridia bacterium | reverse complement strand
AAGAGACAGATACTGCGACAACCGACAGTATCAAGCCTACGCCTGTGCTGAATACCAAAAGAAGAAACATAGGAACAAAGCACAAAAGTGCATAAGGAGTAATTTCAAGTCCGCTACCGCCCTGAAGCCCTGTGACCTTAAAGAATATCCATACACAGATAAGACAGAGTATTGATATTGCAAAGGTTACAAAGTTAGAAAAGATAGACGATAGGGGATACATATATTTGGGAACATATACCTTTTTTATAATTCCCGCATTTCTTCTGAAAGCCGTCATTGCCTGTTTTGTGGCAGAGGTAAAGAAGCTAAACAAAAGACGTCCCGTAAAAATGAACACAGGATAGCAAACAATATAGTCACTGTGTCTGCCGAAGATTCCGCCGAATACAACGGAGAGAACTATCATATTGAGTAAGGGCTGAATAAAGCTCCATAAAATACCCAGCCAGGAATTTCTGTATTTCAGCTTAACATTTTTTGCCGTCAGCTCTTTAAGAAGATTTTTATACTTCTTAAACATTTTGACGTCATGGTCAAGCTCTTTTTTCGTTGATTTATCCATATAACACCTCTGAGCACACAGCCGCTAT
Organism: uncultured Clostridia bacterium; assembly: GCA_945224895.1. Classification (GTDB taxonomy): domain Bacteria; phylum Bacillota; class Clostridia; order Oscillospirales; family Acutalibacteraceae; genus Eubacterium_R. The sequence continues at coordinate 9,217 of CALYNW010000018.1, read as the reverse complement.
AAAAACAGACTGTATTTCTTTAGTATTCTTACAGCGTTTCCACATTATAGCACAATATTATACCTTTTTCAACCGTAAATATGTTAACAGATATCACTTGAACATTTCCGCAATTTCAAGAGCAGTCTTTCTTGCGGACGTATTTCCGTTAATAACAATATCGGCGGCGGCAAGATATTTTGTCTTTCTTTCATCGTAAAGTGCCTTAGCCTTTTCCTTATCCTGAAAAAGAGGTCTTGTTGTTGAGTCTCCTATTCTGCTGCATATGACGTCAAAATCTGCGTCAAGAAATACTATCTTTCCCGAGCCCTTAACAGCGTCAACATTTCTCAAAAATGTCATTGCACCGCCACCTGTGGATACAACACAGTTTTTCATATCCGCAATTTTTTTACAGCATTCAAATTCCAAATCTCTGAAATAATCCTCACCGTAGGCGGCAAAAATAGCCTTGATTGCAATTCCCTGCTGTTCCTCAATCATTTCATCTGTATCAACAAATTTTCTGCCCATTATTTTGGCAAGCTCTGTACCGACAACTGTTTTTCCGCTTCCCATAAAGCCACATAATATTATGTTCATATCTTTTCCATTTCTCTTTCTGTTATATTCAAAACATTCTTAATATCATTCATATCAAATTTTACACCGAACCAGATTTCCTGAGCCACAGCCGCCTGCCATACAAGCATAGGCAGTCCGTTTGAGCATTTAATTCCTGCTTCCTTTGCGTATTTTATAAGCATTGTTTCCCTTGGATTATATACTGCGTCAAAGACTGCCTTGCATTTTTGCACCTTTTCCTTTGGTAATACACAGGCGTCTGTTTTCGGGAACATTCCCACAGGAGTTCCGTTTATCAAAATATCATATTCGCCGTCAATTTCATCAAGCCTTTTTACCTGAACAACCTTGGAAAGCCTGTCCTTTATTTCCTCCTTGATAAGCATTGCCGCCTTAATATCGTCGTCACGAACAGCGATAGTTAAATCTGTGCCTGCAAGCACGCTTTCAAAGGCAAACATTCTTGAAACTCCTCCGCTGCCGCAGACAAGTGCTTTTCCTGCAAGCTCAATACCTGCCATATCAAGAGCTTTGAGAAAACCGTAGCAATCGGTGTTGTGTCCCTCTGCTTTACCGTTCTTAACATCAACAGTATTTACTGCGCCGAAAAGCTCAGCCCTGTGGGATAATTTATCAAGGCAGGGTATTATTCCGGTTTTATGAGGAATAGTAACGTTAAAGCCGTCATATTCCTTTAGTGTCTCAAATGCGTCTGTTAGGCTTTCGGGAGAAATCTCCTGAAGCTCATAGCTTGCGTCAATATTATTGATTTTGAAAAGCTCCCTATGTATAACAGGAGACATTGAATGACCTAAGGGATAGCCTATCAAACAAAATTTTTTCATTATTTTTACCTCGTATCACAAATATTTATTGACAATTCAACGATAATTATATAATATGATAATAACATAATGATTCAATATTAACAACATTTTTTTGAGGTGAACGTATTATGGTATTTGAAAAGCTCAAAACAATTCTTTCCGAGCAGCTTGATATTGATGAAAATTCCATCACTCCCGACAGTCTTCTTGTTGAGGACTTAGGAGCCGACAGCCTTGATGCCATTGATATAGTTATGTCTGTTGAGGATGAATTTAAAATTGAGGTTCCCGACGAAATCATTGAAAAAATTGAAACAGTCGGAGATATCCTTAATTATGTAGAAAACAATATCTAACTGCTTCTTAAATTATTTTTACCGGAGCTTTGTATATTGTTTAAACAAATTGTGAAAACAGTACAAAATTTATTTTAAAATTTTGTATTTCATTGACATTAACTAATAAAAGAAGTAAAATAAAAGCAGGTGAATGCCTGCTTTTTTAATTGTATAAAATGGGCATACAGTCACAATGAGAGGGGTATATTTATATGTCTGAAAAATATATTATGGCTCTGGACCAGGGAACCACCTCCTCCCGTGCCATTATTTTTAATAAAAAGGGTGAAATTGTTGCCAAGGCGCAAAACGAGTTCACGCAGTATTATCCTGAAAACGGATGGGTTGAGCACGACCCTATGGAAATACTGTTTTCTCAAATCAGCGCCATTCTTACCTGTCTGCGTCAGGAGAAGGTTAATCCAAAGGATATTGCAGGCGTCGGCATTACAAATCAGAGAGAAACCACTATTGTATGGGACAGACATACCGGAAAGCCTGTTTATAACGCCATCGTATGGCAATGCAGAAGAACTGCCCCCACCTGTGAGGAGCTGAAGGCTCAGGGGCTTTCGGATTATGTTAAGGAAACTACAGGACTTCTTATCGACGCATATTTCAGCGGCACGAAGATAAAGTGGATTCTTGACAATGTTGAGGGAGCAAGGGAAAAGGCTGAAAACGGCGATCTGCTTTTCGGCACCGTTGACACCTGGCTTATCTGGAATTTGACAGACGGAAGGGTTCACGTTACCGATTATTCAAACGCATGCAGAACAATGCTCTTTGATATTGATAAGCTTTGCTGGGACCCGTATCTTTGCGAGGTTTTAGGTATACCTATGAGTATGCTTCCCGAGGTTAAGCCGTCAAGCTGTATTTACGGTGAGGTTGCTAAAATCACAGGTATTGAGGATATTAATGGTGTGCCTATTGCAGGAGCCATAGGCGACCAGCCGGGTGCTTTGTTCGGGCAGGGCTGCTTTAAGTCCGGTCAGGCTAAGAATACATACGGCACTGGCTGTTTCCTTCTAATGAACACAGGTGATAAGAGAGTTAATTCAAAATCAAATCTTCTTTCAGGCATTGCCTGGGGTGTAGAAGATAAGATTACATATTCTCTTGAAGGCTCTGCATTTAACGCAGGCTCGGTAATCAAATGGCTTCGTGATGAGCTTGAGCTTATTCAGTCTGCTCCCGAATGTGACAAGTTTGCTGAAATGGTTGAGGACTCTAACGGTCTGTACTTCGTACCTGCCTTTACAGGTCTCGGTGCACCGTACTGGGATATGTACGCAAGAGGCGTTATGATAGGTCTTACAAGAGGTGTTAATAAAAAGCATATCTGCCGTGCAGTTCTTGAAAGCATTACATATCAAATGACTGATTTGCTTGAGGCAATGATGGAGGATTCCGGAATTGTGCTTAAGGATTTGCGTGTTGACGGCGGTGCTTCTGTTTCAAACATAATGATGCAGATGCAGGCTGATATGACAGGTGTAAACGTAAACAGACCTAAAAATGTTGAAACCACTGCTTTAGGTGCCGCTTACTGTGCAGGACTTGCCACAGGAGTTTGGGAGAGCCTTGACGAAATTGAAGAAAACAGAGCAGTTGACAAAATATTTATTCCGTCAATGGAAACAACAATAAGGAACAAAAAATATTCTGACTGGAAGCGTGCAGTTGAACGCTCACGCAACTGGGAAAGATAATAGCAAAGGAGATAAACACTATGGGAAAAATGGTATGTCCTTGGGATACGCTGATTAATTTCATCACAGATGCTTTTATCGGCTACGGTATTCCGGAGGAGGACGCAAGGATTTGTACAGATGTTCTGCTTGAGTCTGACAGACGAGGTATTGAAAGCCACGGTTGCAACAGATTTAAGCCAATCTACCTTGACAGAATCAAGGCAGGTATTCAGAGCCCTGTAACAAATTTTGAAATTGTTAGGGAAACTCCTACCACCGCAGTTATCGACGGTCACGATGGTATGGGTCAGGTTATCTGCTACAAGTCAATGCAGATGGCTATTGACAAGGCTAAGCAGTACGGTATGGGTATGGTAGCAGTTCGTAATTCCTGCCACTACGGTATTGCAGGCTATTATGCCACTATGGCAACAAAGCAGGGCTGTATCGGTATGACAGGTACTAATGCCCGTCCCTCTGTTGCTCCGACCTTCGGTGTTGAAGGTATGTTCGGTACAAATCCGCTTACAATCGGTATTCCCACCGACGAGGACTTTGATTTTGTAATTGACTGTGCTACTTCAATTACACAAAACGGTAAGATTGAGTATTACGAAAGAATCGGCGAGGATGTTCATCCGGGTACGGTTATCGGTCTTGACGGTAAGGGTATCGAGGGTGATGCAGGTGTTGCTCTTAAGAAAATCAGAAACGGCGAAGCCGCATTGACTACCTTGGGCGGTATCGGCGAGGCTTTAGGCGGATATAAGGGCTACGGCTACGCTATGGTAATTGAGCTTCTTTCTGCTATTCTTCAGGACGGTAACTATGGTAAGGCTCTTAACGGTAAGGATGAAAACGGAAATCTCGTTCCTTATCATCTCGGACATTTCTTCATTGCCATTGACACAAACCATTTCCTCGGTGAAGACATCACAAGGAAGAAGGCAGGAGAAATTATCCGTTCTGTTCGTGCTTCAAGAAAGGCTCCCGGCTGTGACAAGATTTATTCCGCAGGCGAAAAGGAATGGCTTGTATGGCAGGAAAGAAAGGACAGCGGTGTTCCTATTAACGAGTCCGTTCAAAAGGAAATGACACAGGTTCGTGATGAGCTTGGTCTTACTCAGTATAAATTCCCTTGGGATTAACAATAAAACTACAAGCTACAGAGGTAAATACAAATGGATTATCGTAAAGAATCATTAAGACTTCACGGAGAATGGAAGGGTAAAATAGAGGTAACAGCAAGAGCAAAGGTGGGGGATAAGGACTCCCTTTCTCTTGCCTACACTCCGGGTGTTGCAGAGCCCTGCCTTGAAATTCAAAAGGATTATAACAAAAGCTGGGAGCTTACAAGACGCTGGAATATGGTTGCCGTTATCACAGACGGCACCGCAGTTTTAGGTCTCGGCGACATAGGACCGGAGGCAGGTATGCCTGTTATGGAGGGTAAATGCGTGCTCTTTAAGGAGTTCGGCGATGTTGATGCGTTTCCCCTTTGTGTTCGTACAAAGAATGTTGATGAATTTGTTGAAACGGTTTACAATATCAGCGGTTCATTCGGTGGTATAAATCTTGAGGATATTGCCGCTCCGAGATGCTTTGAAATTGAGGAGAAGCTAAAGGAGAAGTGTGATATTCCGATTTTCCACGATGACCAGCACGGTACTGCCGTGGTAGTTTCTGCGGCACTTATTAATGCTACAAAAATTACAGGAAAGGCTCTTTCGGATTGCAAAGCAGTAATCAACGGCTCAGGTGCAGCAGGTATTGCTATTGCCAAGCTTCTTATGACTCTCGGACTTCGTGATGTTATTCTTTGTGACAGAACAGGCGCAATCTATGAGGGAAGAGAAAATCTCAATCCGTCAAAGGAGGCAATCGCAAGGGTAACTAACAGAGAAATGACAAAGGGCTCTCTTGCCGAAGCAGTTAAGGGTACAGATATATTTATCGGTGTTTCCGCTCCGGGCGTACTTACTGAGGAAATGATTAAGACTATGAATGATGATCCTGTTGTTCTTGCAATGGCTAATCCTGTTCCCGAGATTATGCCTGACAAGGCTAAGGAGGCAGGAGCAAGGATTGTGGGTACAGGTCGTTCTGACTTCCCCAATCAGATTAACAATGTTGTTGCTTTCCCCGGTATTTTCCGAGGTGCACTTGACGTAAGAGCAAGTGCTATTACAGAGAATATGAAAATTGCGGCGGCTTATGCCATTGCATCACTTGTTGACGATGATAAGCTTAATGAGGATTACATTCTCCCATATGCCTTTGATCCACGTATTAAGGATACTGTTGCTAAGGCAGTTGCAGATGCGGCAGTTAAAGACGGCGTAGCAAGAATATAATACAGAATAGAAAAGCAGCCGAAGAAGCATAGTGTTTCTTCGGCTGAATATTTTATATAAATTATTTACCTTTTACTTTTTTAGATTTTAGTACAGAGAATGCCGCAATGAAGAATATGTAAATTGCCAGCCAGCAGAAATAGCTCTTGCTGATATGAGTATTTTGTACAGCTAAAATTATGATAACACTTATTCTTCTTGCAACATTTACCAAAAGAGCAATTATTGTGTAGTCGCATAAAAGCTTTGCGTTAATTTTATTGCTTTTAGATGCATAGTAAAGAGTAATGAGCATTGTTACCGAATAAATTGCAAAGCGAATAAAATATTCATAAAGCTTACTGCCGTTTGTTAAACTGTATGAAAAATCGGAAAGAGTTGACGCAATTTCATTTGTAAACGGTACTGCTGCTATCAAAAACAGTATAGGCAAAGCTTTAATTTTCTGCTCATATTTTTGTTCCTTAAATAGCTTAATGATGGCAAAGGCAAATATAACCACAGCCGCCTTTGTAACTATGTAATAGACAATATCCGCCCCGAGAGAAAGCTCCTTTAAATAGGATATATTAGGCGGCATCATTTTAAAGCCTAAAATTGAAATGAGTATTCCGTAAAACGGCTCCTCGGATTTTGTAACAAGGAAATACACAACTGCAACAAAAGCGCTGAATATCATTGCTTCGATAATTCCAAGGCTTCTGTCAATGGGAAAAGCGACCGATGTCAGCCTTTGAACGGCGTAGCAGCCAATTATGATTATTGCCGAAATCAGACAGTATAGCTTTCCTTTATTCATTTTTTCTTTCATAAATTTCACTCCCTTATTGCAATAATACAATATTTTTCAAAAAAGGTCAAATTTTATAGATAAAATTTTAATGATATGTTATACTTAAAACTCAAATAGGTTCTTTATGAAATTTAACTCAAGGAGTTTTTACTATGAAGCTTAAAAACAGAATTGATAAAATAGTTCAGGTTGTATCTCAAAAATTTTCAGGCGGTGGAGTATCACAAAAGGAGAATACCGCCTCAGGCAAAAGGGAGCCCTTTGGCAATATGACCGAGCTTGTAAGACAGGCAGGTGCAGAGGGTATTGTTTTGCTGAAAAACAAAAATAATACTTTGCCCTATAATGAAAATACACGCCTTGCAGTATTCGGTAGGTGTCAGCTTGACTATTTTTACGTAGGCTACGGCAGTGGCGGAGATGTTAATGCGCCCTATACAGTCAACCTTATTGACGGCTTGAAGAATAACGGCGCAGATTTAAACAAGGGACTCTTGGGCTTTTATGAAGGCTGGTGCAGGGAAAATCCTGTTGTTCACGGCTTTTGGGGACACTGGCCTATGTGCTATGATGAGGCTGTTGTTGACGAAAGCACAGTAAAAGCCGCAGCACAGGAAAGCAATGCGGCGCTTGTAGTTATCGGCAGGGCAGCAGGTGAGGACAGAGAAAATAAGCTCATTAAGGGTAGCTATTACTTAAATGATGAGGAAATTAAGCTTCTTGATACCGTGACAATGTATTTTGATAATGTTACGGTGGTGCTTGACTGCGGAAATGTTATTGATATGAGCTGGACTGAACGATATAATGATAAAATATCGGCAATAGTTTATGCTTGGCAGGGCGGAATGGAAAGCGGTAATGCAGTTGCCGACGTTCTGTACGGTAGGGTTAATCCGTCAGGCAGGCTGACCGATTCCATAGCAATGAGCTATGAGGATTATCCAAGTGCAAATGATTTCGGTAACAATGATTATAACGACTATTCTGAGGATATTTTTGTGGGCTACAGATATTTTGAAACCTTCAATAAGGCTGCTGTTCTGTATCCCTTCGGCTACGGATTAAGCTATACCGATTTTGATATAAAAATAGATGATTTTGAATTTAACGGTGAGAATGTTAATATTACCGCAGAGATTAAGAACATAGGAAGCAGAAGCGGTAAAGAGGTTTTACAGCTTTATTGCTGTCCGCCCGAAGGCAAGCTTTCAAAGCCTTTAATGAATCTTGTTGCTTTTGAGAAAACAAAAGAGCTTGAGCCAAATGAAAGTCAGAAAATAGAAATAAGCGTTCCTGTATATTATCTTGCGTCCTTTGATGATACAGGTGCTACGGGTAACAAATTCTCATATGTTCTTGAAAAGGGCGAATATAAATTCTACGCAGGAAAGAATGTAAGGAATACTGTTGAGGCAGGAGACTTTGCCTTAGGTAATGACAAGGTACTTGATACCCTTGATGAAATCTGCGGTGTAAAGGACACGTTTAAGAGAATTAAGGCAGATAACGTAAACGGTAGATTTGTTGTTAAAAAAGAAACTGTTGAGGCTTCTCAGCCGTACCTTAAAAAGAGAATTGAGAATAATCTGCCTGCTGAAATTCCGCATAGCGATAATAATTATAACTTTTCACAGGTTCTGTCAGGTGAAATCACTGTTGACGATTTTATTTCCTGCCTAAGCTTCGAGGAGCTTGAGGCACTCACAAGAGGTCAGGGATATATGAACAGTGAACAGGGAGTTGAGGGAAATGCAGGTGCCTTCGGCGGAACAATTCAGTCACTAAGAGATAAGGGCGTTCCTGCCGTTATAACCACCGACGGACCTGCCGGTATAAGAATTAAAGAATATACCTCTCTGATTCCCTGCGGAACGGCACTTGCCTCCACTTGGAATACCGAGCTTGTATTTGAGCTTACAAAGGAAATGGGTAGGGAGCTTAAGGAAAGAAAGTCGGATGTGCTTCTTGCACCGGGAATGAATATTCACAGAAATGTTCTCTGCGGAAGAAACTTTGAATATTTTTCTGAGGATCCCATACTTACAGGTAAAATGGCGTCTGCTTTTGTAAGAGGTATTCAGACCTACGGCGGCTCCGCCTGTCCAAAGCATTTTGCCTGCAATAATCAGGAGGTAAACAGGACAAAAAATGATTCTCGTGTATCTCAGAGAGCCTTGAGAGAAATTTATTTAAAGGGCTTTGAGATTTGCGTAAAGGAAAGCAAGCCTCTCAATATTATGACAAGCTATAACAAGATTAACGGTGTTTGGAGCCATTATAATTACGATCTTGTTACAACCGTTCTCAGAAAGGAATGGGGATATACAGGATGTGTTATGACAGACTGGTGGATGAGAAAGTCAAAAAGCCCCGAATTTCCGAATCTCCGTGACAATGCCTACAGAGTACGTTCTCAGGTTGATGTTCTTATGCCCGGTGGTATAAAAAGGACTGACAACAAATATAAGGTTGACCCGTCGCTTATGGAAACTGTGGGAACAAGAAACGGTCTGACCGTTGCCGAGCTTCAAAGAACGGCAGAAAATGTCCTTAATATGATAGTTAATCTTAAAACTAAGCAAGAGTTAAATTAGGGTTTATCAGTCTGTTCCCTCGGCACAGTACGCAACGTGTGCGTGCC
>CALYNW010000017.1 GCA_945224895.1 uncultured Clostridia bacterium | reverse complement strand
AGTAAGGGCAAATCAGCCAATTTGAACCACGGTTCGAATTGCTCTTCATTGCCTAAGCTCAATACACTGTTTTCCCGTCATATGCTCAATATCAATTTCAACACAACAAAGAACATTAAAATATTTCTCAATTTCTTTGTCTGCAAAATCCTTGTCACTATTGTATTTTAAAGCAAGCCTTTCTGCTGAAGAATATATCTCATCCTCGTTTTCAAGTATTCTTGCCCTTCCGAAAGCAATTACACTTTTAAACAGTGTAGTAAGCTTTTCAGGGCAAACATCATCCTTATCAATAACGCAAGCAGAAACCCTATTGTTTCTTTTTATTGCATCAATTTTGTGACCTTCCTTAGCACAATGAAAATAAATTTTTCCGTTGTCATATACATAATTTACCGGAACAGTATAAGGATAATCTTCATCACCCGATAAACCGAGAATTGCTGTTTTTCCGTTAATCAATATTTCCTCTGTCTCCTTTTGAGTCAGAAGCTGCTTATTTCTTCTCATTTCACGAAACATATTTACACCTCATAAACGCTTTATGTAATGATACTTTACTACATTATTAAAATAACAAGGTCTCCCATTTGGAAGACCTTTAACAGAATATTATCTTTATTCACTTCTGAGTGCATCAATAGGACTCATTTGTGCCGCCTTCTTGGCAGGATAAATTCCGAAGAACAATCCTACACCGCAGGAGAACAGCAATGCCACAAGTATCAGCCACCAAGTAATGTTAGGCGTAATATTAATAATTGAGCATGCCGCAAAGGCACCTGCAACGCCTATGGTTATACCTATTGCACCGCCTATCATACAAAGTATGATTGACTCTGTCAAAAACTGCATTGTAATTACCCTTGTCTTAGCACCCAAGGATTTTCGTATACCTATCTCACGAGTTCGTTCGGTTACGGATACAAGCATAATATTCATAACACCGATACCGCCGACTATAAGCGAAATTGCACCGACGCAGGCGATAAATGCAGTAAGCACCGACATAATGATGTCAACAATTTCAACGTATGTAGCCATATTTTGAGCAGTATACATACTGTTTGAATAATTACCGTGTGCCGATTTAAGATAGTTCACAGCGGCATTACCTACTGCGTCATAGTCATATCCCTCTTCCGCAATAACAAATACACTGCTCAGCTGTGCATCTGCACCTGTAATTTGTGTAAGAGTTGTACAAGGCATAAACAATGCCACAATTACCTGGTCACTGCCGTTAGAAAACATACTGCTCATCATATTTGAGCCACCGCCCATTGTATTGGCAAGAGCATCAATATTAGCAACTCCGCAGATTTTAATTTTCATTGATTTTCCGCTTGATGATACAGTTATATATTCGTTTGTAACGTCCTCATAGCCAAATGCCATATCCGCCGAATTAGTGCCTATTACGGCAAGCGGAGCATTGGCGTCATATTCCTCATCTGTGAAAAATCGCCCGTATTCACAGGTATTCGTCAAAGCAAACTGTACATCGCTGTTTACACCGATAAGCATTGCAGTAGCCTCTGTTGCAGATTTGTCAATAGTGGCTCTGCCGAAGCCCATAAGCATCGGTGAACATCTGTCAACACCGTTTACCTTATTCTTAATGTTTTCAACATCATCAAGAGTTATATAATCGGAATCCTGTGCTTTTGTAGCATCTACGCTTACAAGAACTGCATTTGAGCCCATATCCTCAATAAGACCGACTATATAATCTCTAACACCTGTACCTGCTCCGATAATCATAATTACGGAGCTGATACCGATAATGATACCCAGCATTGTAAGAAGGCTTCGCATCCAGTTTGCTTTTATACACTTTATTGCGATTTTCAGACTTTCCGAAATGTTCACTGTGAAGTCTCCTTACTTATTTTTGCTGTCAACAACTTTTACCTTGAATGTATCTTCTTTATAATCTGCTGAAGGAGTAGCAACGATTTTATCTCCCGGCTTAAGACCGTCTGTTACCTGATAAGCAGTATCGGAAATTGCACCTGTCTTAATTAAAGTCTTTGTTGCCGTACCCTCTTCTTCATTATAGACGTATACATAGGAGCCGTTCTTTTCCATTTCGATTGATTCAATGGGAACTACTGTTACATTCTCGTATACTCCTGTTTCAATCTCAACATCGGCATCAAAGCCAACAGTTATATTTTCATCAGGATTATCGATGGTAACAGTACATTCAACACCTGCACCTGAATCGGTAAGGCTTGAAAGACCGCTGATGCCTGCCATTGAGCCTACGCTGTCAAGAATAGAGGATGATGAACCTCCCGTAGCTGTAGGTGCAATAGTAGCAACCTCTCCTTCGTATGTACCGTAAGCTGTTGTAACAGTTGCTTTCATTCCCAGCTTAACCTTGTGAAGGTCATATTCGCCGAGACTTACATTAACCACCATTTTGCCTAAATTTTCAAGGGTGATGCCTGAAGAAACCATTGTTGTGGAGGCTCCGGGGGTAATGTCAACTGCTGTAATAACGCCGTCAAAATCAGCCTTCCAGCCCTCAGCAAGAGCTGTTTGCTGTTCCTTCATAGTATCAAGAGCCAGCTTTGAAGCATCAACTGCTCTCTTTTGAGCGTCTGTTACTGTATCCTTTGACTGAGTGTTATAAATTTCATACTGAGCATAAAGTGATGCCAGCTGAATCTGAGCACCTGTAAGCTTGGCGTTATCTGAATCTGCAACGCCCTTTGCCAAAGCCGCAAAATCTATTGAGGAAACAGCAGCCTGAATCATTCTGACTGCAACATCCTCCTCAACAAGAAGCTTTGTTGAATCAACAATTCCCTGATGAATAGCCTTTGTTACATCTTCGCCGACAAGCTTTGCTATTGTCTGGCTGTTTAACTGACCGCTTGAAATTGCATTGCTTATTGATGTTGCAACAACCTGAGTAAGAGCAGTCATTGTCTGTACATCATTTGTAATTGATGCGATATTATCGTTAAGAGTTTTAAGTGTGCTTACAATATCATCAACAGATGCAGAAGCGGTTGTAGATTCTTCCGAACCCGAGGTTGTTGAATTTTCAACAAATACTGCATAGTAGTTCAATACTGCCTTATTTGTATAGCTTACCTCGATTGTATGAGATGTGCTTACAGGGTCCTCGCCTGCAAGAATTGCCGAATTAGAGGTGTACCAGCCGAAGAAAATATAACCGTTGTTAGGAGTTGCTTTAAGCGTAGTTTTCTGAGTCTGAGGGAATACGCCTCCGCCTGTTACAGTACCTGCAAGATTGTTCGGATATGCAGACGCATTTACTGCATATTTAGGCGAACCGTCATCAACTGTTGTTGACGGAGCTGTTGTAGTTGTAGTAGCAGGCTTTGTTGTTGTAGTTGTAGCAAGTGCGCTTGACAAAATCTGCTGTCCCTTTGATGTGGTTGACGGAGCAGTAGTCGCTGCAGTAGTTGCTTTTTTTGTAGTTGTTTTTGCTTTAGTTGTTTTATTAACCTGCTTTTCAAGCTTATTAATTCTGCTTTCAAGCTTGCTGATTTCTTTATTGATTGAATTTGCTTTTTCCTTTGCACTCTTTTGAGTTTCAACAGCGTCATTGTAGCTGTCCCTTGCGTCATCATATGCGCTTTGAAGTGAAGCTACCTGAGCATCAAGAGAAGAAGTATCAAAGGTTGCAAGAACATCTCCCTGCTTAACCTCGTCACCAACACTGACAAATACCTCTTTTACTGTTGCAACGGTGCCAACCTTATATTCCTTCTTAGCACCTGATGAAACGTCACCCGTGAGCGAAACAGTTTCGTGAATATCATCAGTAGCGATAGTGTAAAGAGTTACCTCCTCACCGCTTTTTGATTTTACGACACCGAAAATTGCACCGGCTATAATTGCAATTACGAGCACTATACAAATCGGCACAATCACTTTCTTTTTACTTTTTTTAACTGTTGCCATAAAAATAACCCTCTGTTCATAGTGTTTTACTTTACGTTGATAGTATAATTCCGTTTTGTATAATTGTCAACAACTTTTTGTAAAATTTATAAAAATTAACATTTTGTTCTAATTTTGGCAATTCAATTTAAAGTCAATAAACTAAAATATTCAAAGCTGTTTATTTACTGATTGCCTTAAGCGCTCTCTGACCGATATCCTTTCTGTAGTGGGCACCGTCGAATTCGATTTTTTCAACAGCGTCATAGGATTTCTTCAACGCTTCGTTCAAATCTTTTCCTAAAGCGGTAACACCTAAAACCCTGCCTCCTGAGGTAACAAGCCTTCCGTCATTAATCGAGGTTCCTGCGTGGTAAACTGTAACACCGTCAAGCTGACCGTCGGTAAGTCCGGTGATTTCAATTCCCTTTGGATATGATTTCGGATAACCGCCCGAAGCCATTATAACGCAGGTGCAAGCCTCATCTGACCACTCAATATCAAGGTCGGAAAGTGTTTCATTATTAATTGCCTCAAAGATATCCATAATATCTGTTTTAAGCCTTGGTAGAACCACCTGTGTTTCAGGGTCGCCGAAACGGCAGTTATACTCAATTACCTTCGGTCCCTTAGGTGTAATCATAAGTCCGAAGTAAAGACAGCCCTTAAAGGTTCTACCCTCCTTGTTCATTGCCTCAATGGTAGGAATAAAGATTTTCTCCATACATTCCTTGGCAACCTCGTCGGTGTAATACGGATTTGGAGAAACAGTACCCATACCGCCTGTATTAAGTCCTTTATCACCGTCAAGTGCTCTCTTGTGGTCCATAGAGGAAACCATAGGCTTAACGCATTTACCGTCTGTAAAGGCAAGAACGGAAACCTCGGGACCTGTCAAAAATTCTTCAACAACAACATTGTTGCCTGACTCACCGAAAATTTTGTCCTCCATAATTTCCTTAACGCCTGCCTCAGCCTCCTCAAGGCTTTCGGGAATAATTACACCCTTACCGAGAGCAAGACCGTCAGCCTTGATAACCGTAGGAAATTCGTTCTTCTCTTTAATATATTCAATAACATCCTCTGCGTTATCAAAAACCTTATATTCGGCAGTAGGTATATTGTATTTGAGCATAAGATTTTTCGAGAAAACCTTTGAGCCTTCAATTATTTCGGCATTTGCCTTCGGTCCGAAGGTTGGAAATCCTGCCCCGTTAAGAGCATCTACCATACCTGCTACAAGTGGATCATCGGGAGCAACCACTACAAAATCAGCCTTTATTTCCTTGGCAAGAGCCACAACACCGTCAATGTCTGTTGCGGAAACATTATAACATTCTGCATCATAAGATATACCGCCGTTACCGGGACAGCAGGCAACACTGTCTACTCTTTTTGACTCCTTGATTCTTCTTATAAGGGCGTGCTCTCTTCCGCCACCGCCGACTACTAATACCTTCATTATGATATACCTCCAAATACACTTTAAGGGTGACCGAAAAAGTCACCCTGATATATAATTGTTATTTATTCTTATTTATAATTCTTGTTTCCTCTGCACCTGTTTCAAGATTAATGAAGCGTGTGAAAAGCGAAACCTTATTGTCCTCATTAAGATTTGTCCAAATCATATCGGTGAAGTCGTCAATATCTCCGTCGATCTCAACAGGAGTAGGCTCACCCTCAAATGACGGTATGGGGTCTCCGTCACATTTATATGTATGGATAAAATGTCCCATTCCCGCAGTAGCAGGATATTCAAAGAAATATCTGAGACACTGAGGCTTGCCCATATTTGATTTAAGAATTGAAAGAACATAATCACCGTCAGGCTTAACAACACCTGATATTCTCGGTGTATAGTTAGGAGCATCAGGCTCAAACTCTCTTGTAAGTAATGCGTGACGGTAGCAGTGACCGTCCTTCATAAAATCGTAGATTGTATCAGTCTGGTCGCCGTTTGTAACAATAGTTTTTCCGTCAAGCTTAAGAACGGGATTGTAAATGATAAGTGACGGATCCTCCATTTTTGACTCGTCAAAAGCCTTTGTACGAATACCGCCTCTGTCGTTTTCCTCAAAAATTCTGTTACGGCTGTTTACACTTCTGCCCATAATGAAATAGGCGATTACTGCGTTTTTGCCGTCCTTTGATTTACCCAAAACAATACCTCTGCCCGGGTATGAATTTGTATTAAGCTCACTTGCAAGTGATTTGATCTCCATAAGCTCACCTCAAATAATTTCTGTTGTTTTTCCGTTTATTTTAATTCTGCCCTGACAGAAAAGGGATACTGCCTGAGGAAGAATTTTCCATTCGCACTCTTCCATAACTCTTTTTTGCAGAGTCTCGGGAGTGTCGCCTGCTTTAACCTCTGCCGCTCTTTGAAGAATTATGGGACCGCCGTCACATTCCTCTGTTACGAAATGAACGGTAGCACCTGTCAGCTTTACACCGCTTTCAAGGACAGCCTCGTGAACGTGAAGCCCGTAAAATCCCTTTCCGCAGAATGACGGTATCAGTGCAGGGTGAACATTCATCATTTTATTCGGAAATGCTTTTACAACCTGCTCGTCAAGAATTGTCATAAAGCCTGCATAAACAACTAAATCAGCCTTTTCCTCAAGCAGAGCATCACGCATATCTGCGGAATATTTATGTACGTCGTCATAATCCTTTCTGACAAGCACTCTTGTTTTGATACCGTTTTGCTTTGCCCTTTCAAGAGCATAGGCATTAGGATTTGAGGAGATTACGCAGGTGATTTTACCGTTTTTGATATCTCCCCTTTTTTCTGCATCAATAAGTGCCTGAAGATTAGTTCCGCCACCCGAAACAAGCACCGCTATATTCATCATACAAGTTCAACGCCCTTTTCGCCTGATTTGATTTCGCCGATAACAGTAGCCTGTTCGCCGTTCTCTTCGAGAATTCTTACAGCCTCGTCTGCCTTGTCGCTGTCAACTGCGATAACAAGACCTGTACCCATATTGAAGGTGTTATACATATCTCTTTCGGGGATATTACCCTCCTGAGCGATAAGGTCAAATATAGGCTTCTTAAAGCATTTATCCTTTTCAATAACTGCTGTATAACCGTCCTTTAACATTCTCGGAATATTCTCGTAAAAGCCGCCGCCTGTGATATGGCTGATAGCGTTTACATTTACCTTATCCATAAGAGCAAGAAGAGGATTAACATAAATTCTTGTAGGAGTCAAAAGCTCATCACCCAAGGTTTTGCCAAGCTCTGCAACCTGAATTCCAAGCCTTTCCTCAGTTATATTAAACACCTTTCTTACAAGTGAAAAGCCGTTAGAGTGAACACCTGAGGAGGCAACGCCGATAAGTGCATTTCCTGTCGCTAAATTATCACCTGAAACAAGCTTGTCCTTTTCGCCGATACCAACGGTAAAGCCTGCAAGGTCGTATTCCTCATTAGGCATAAGTCCGGGATGCTCCGCAGTTTCACCGCCTACAAGGGCACAGCCTGCCTGAACACAGCCCTCGGCAACACCTGCAACTATCTGAGCAATCTTTTCGGGATAATTCTTTCCGCAGGCAATGTAATCAAGGAAGAACAATGGCTTTGCGCCTGAGCATGCAACGTCATTTACACACATTGCTACACAGTCAATACCTACTGTATCGTGCTTGTCCATAAGAAAAGCTATTTTAAGCTTTGTTCCTACTCCGTCTGTACCTGAAACAAGAACAGGATTTTTATAATCCCCTGCACCGATTTCAAACATACCGCCGAAACCACCGATTGAGCCGATTACACCCGGGATATTTGTTCTTTTAACATGTGATTTGATAAGCTCAACAGACTCATAGCCTGCTGTTACATCAACACCTGCTGCCGCATAGCTTTCGCTGAAACTTTTTTCCATAGTTATATCTCCTTAATTTTTTCCTGAAGTGCCTTGTCCTTTTCACGGACCTGCTGTGCCATATCCTCTCTCATATCAATGAGCTTTTTCATAAGGTCATCGTCGCCAACTGCAAGAATCTCCGCAGCAAGCAAAGCCGCATTCTTTGCTGAATTTACACCGACTGTTGCAACAGGAATTCCGGGAGGCATCATAACTGTTGCCAACATAGCGTCCATACCGTCAAGCACCTTTGCAGAGCAAGGGATACCGATAACGGGAAGTGTTGTTGATGCGGCAAGAACTCCTCCAAAATGAGCAGCCAGTCCTGCGGCGGCAATAATTACACCGAAGCCGTTTTCAATAGCAGAGGCTGAAAACTCCTGCGCCTCTTTCGGTGTACGGTGGGCACTCATTACCCTTACCTCTGTTTCAATACCTAAATCCTTAAGCTGTTTAATTGCAGGTGTTACAACAGGCAAATCACTGTCGGAGCCCATTATGATTGCAACCTTTTTCATAGCTACTCTCCTTTGCAGAAAATTATTGATAGTATTATATATTATAATTAACGTATTTTCAACAATTAAAAGGAAATTTTTGCAAGTGTGTTATTTTTTAAAATCAATTATAAATGCTGTCGGTTATTTTTCCGCCTGAATAGAAATTGCAGGCGCCTACATCAAACCAGTCGCAATCATCAATTTTACCGTCCTGATTATAGTCTCTGCTGAAATACATATCCTTTTCGACCTTGGGATAAACGCCGTATACTGTATGAATTACGGCAAAATCCTTAGCATTTACGTATCCGTCT
The DNA here is from genome assembly GCA_945224895.1 of uncultured Clostridia bacterium. Lineage (GTDB taxonomy): Bacteria > Bacillota > Clostridia > Oscillospirales > Acutalibacteraceae > Eubacterium_R. Next base: position 1,422 of record CALYNW010000017.1, on the reverse strand, counting down.
CCATTATAGTCAAAATGGAAAAATGCAACGTCGCCCAAATTCAGCTCGTTATTGCTGTCAGGGATAACGTCTATTGTTCGTGTAAGTCCGTAGGTTTCATATATATCAAGCTGTCTTGTATCGGCATCAATATAAAACAGGAATGTTCCGTCATCTGCTACCGTACAAATTTCATTTCCCGAAATGCCGATTTTTGTATTCGCAACGGGAATATTGTCCTTGTGAGAGCCATCAATATCCTGCATAAGAACAATTCTGCCTGTAACCTTAACTCCGATACTGTTTATGTAATCGGTGTAATAGGTGTCCTTACAAAGTGAACAGGTATAGACGGTATAGCCCTTTTCCTTATATGTAGGCTCTACAATTTTACTTTCATAGCTATGGGCAATCTCTACATCTGCGTAGTAATAAGCATCTCCCAGACTGATACTGCATAAATGATTACCGCACTGCCATTTTGCATCAGACTGGTCATCATTGTATTCTATTGTTTGGGAACGGTAGGTAACACCGTTTGTAAATATCACCGTATCGGTATATCCTGTGTCATATGTAATCGTAACTGCTTTGCCCTCAAAATACTGCTCAATATCAAACAGTCCGTTTCTTCTGTCAGCGGCAGAAACGGTTATAGGCTCAATATCAACATCAATATTTGTAACCGTATATGGCAAAAGTGAAACAGAAAATGCACCTGTATAGTTATTACTGCTGACGTTAAAATAATAAGTCTGACCTGCCGACATATTTTCAGTTACGGTAAAGTTCGCATCATAATCGGAATTATCCTCAGCAGTTGCAATAACATTTCCTGCAGAATCAGTCATTTCGCAGGACAAATCAATACTGCCCTCTGAGAAAAAGCTATAGCTTGCCGTTACAACAGGAGTAAACACAAAGGTCATTACCGAGCTTACACTGTCATCATAATAGGTGCAGTCTACACTGTCTCCCTCAAAAATTTCTCCCGAGTTGATTAGCTCATAGGGCACAACCTTATTCACTGCGTAATCATAGGTGGAAGAATCCCTGTAAACCTGCATAACAAAGTCACTGTAAACCGAGCCTGCCGAAGCAGAATAATATCCTATACTATAATCTGCAAGTGTTGCTCTTTTAGGAATTATTACGGATTTAAGGGCGGCACATTTCAGAAAAGCTCTCTTCTCAACAGAAACCTCCATATTGAAATTACCGAAGGCTACGCTTTCAAGCTTATTACAGTTTTCAAAGGCAGACCTGCCTATTGTTTTTACTGTTTTAGGAATATAGATGCTTTTTAACCCTGATGTATAGTAAAATGCGTTTGCCAAAATTGTTTCAAGCCCCTCAGGCAGACGTACATCTGTATTACTGTCAGTACCTGCCATTGAATAACTGCCAAGGACTTTAAGGGTAGTAGGCAGAGAAATATCGGCT
>CALYNW010000016.1 GCA_945224895.1 uncultured Clostridia bacterium | reverse complement strand
ACGGCGAAATGCCTGATGTTGATTCCTTGATTACCATAGGAATTGTAGGAACGAGAAAGGCAAGCTAATATCCAGAAAAGGTTACACATATAATGAGCAGAGGTATTGCCGAGGCAGGAGCACTTGTGGTAAGCGGCGGAGCCTTGGGAGTTGATACGTATGCTCATAGAGGAGCTATTGCCGCAGGCGGTAAAACCATAGCGGTTTTAGGTTGCGGTCTCGGTACAAAATACCTCAGTCAGAACAGCTCCCTCAGAAATATGATAAAAAATTGCGGTGCAATTGTTACGGAATTTGAGCCGTTCACTCCTGCAAGTAAAAGAACATTTCCCATAAGAAACAGAATTATCAGCGGTTTATCTTTGGGAGTTCTTGTGGTTGAGGCGGGGGATAAAAGCGGAAGCCTCATTACCGCAAAATATGCACTTGAACAAAACAGAGATGTTTATGCTGTTCCTGCCTCTGTGCTTTCAACAAATTTCTCCGGAACAAACAGACTTATTGACGACGGCGCAAGGGTAGTGACAAAGCCTGTTCATTTGATTGAATCTTATCTTTATGATTATCCCACAGCAGATGCGTCAAAAATACGCAGTATAGATGAGCTTGCATCTGATGAAACCGATAAAAGTGCAAATGTTGAGGCTAAAGAGGATAAGTATTCCTTTGACAATCTTGAAAAGGGCAGGAAAAACCGCCTTGAGCGAGAGGAAAAGGAAAGAAGCCTTGACGGCGATTTAAAAGCCGTTTATGATTCAATGGACGATAATTTCACCCATATTGATACGATAATAGAAAAATCAGGACTTTCAAGCCAAAGGGTTACTGCTTCCGTAATACAGCTTGAAATGCTCGGAATAATAGAAGGTGCCTCAGGTAAGAGGTACAAAAAATCCTGAAAGGAAAAACAGTATGTCAAAATTAGTTATAGTTGAGTCGCCTGCAAAGGCAAAAAATATTAAAGGATATCTCGGCAGAGGCTACGAGGTTGTTGCTTCAATGGGACACGTAAGGGATTTGCCGGCGGCAAGGCTCAGCGTTGATATTGCAAATGATTTTGAACCAAAGTATGCAGTTATTAAGGGTAAGGAAAATTTTGTAAAAGAGCTTCAGAAAAAGGCAGATGCCGCAGATTATGTATATCTTGCAACCGACCCCGACCGTGAGGGAGAGGCGATTTCGTGGCACCTTGCAACACTGCTTAATCTTGATATGAAGGATAAGAACAGAGTTACCTTTAACGAGATTACTAAAAACGGAGTTCAAAACGGTATGGCTCATCCGAGAGCAATAGACATTGATTTTGTAAATGCTCAGCAGGCAAGAAGAATTCTTGACAGGCTTATAGGATATAAGCTTTCCCCATTTATTTCTCAGAAAATCAGAAGAGGTCTTTCGGCAGGAAGAGTTCAGTCTGTTGCACTTAGACTGATTGTGGACAGAGAGGAAGAAATCAGAGCCTTTAATCCTGAAGAATACTGGTCAATAGATGCTAAATTCACAAATCCCCCTGACAGAAAGGCTTTTTCAGCCGCACTTTACAGTAAGGACGGCGACAAGATAAAAATTGAAAATAAAGAGCAGAGCGACAGTATTTTGGTAGAGCTTGAAGACGCAGAATATGTTGTTAAAACCGTGAAAAAAGGCAGCAGGAAGAAAAATCCTACTCCTCCGTTTATAACCTCAACACTTCAGCAGGAGGCTTCAAGACGTCTTTCATTTCAGGCAAAGAGAACTATGAAGGCGGCTCAGGAGCTTTACGAGGGTGTTGAGGCGGGCGAGCTTGGCACCGTCGGTCTTATCACCTATATGAGAACAGACTCTCTCCGTATTTCAGAGGAGGCAAGAGCCGCAGGAAATCAATATATCGCTGATACCTATGGAGAAAAATATCTTCCCAAAAAGCCGAGATATTATAAATCCAAAAGCAATATTCAGGACGGTCACGAGGCAATCAGACCTACTATGCCAAACGTTAATCCTGAATCCGTTAAGGCACATTTAACATCAGACCAATATAAAATATACAAGCTTGTTTGGGAGCGCTTTATTGCATCTCTTATGGAATCCTGCTTGCAGGAAACCATGAAGATTGAAATTGAGGCTAATAGCTATATCTTTACAGCCACAGGCTATACGGTTAAATTTGACGGCTTTACTGCTCTTTATGAGGAAAAGGGCGACGATGAGAAAAAGGATGTTTCTGCTCCGCTTCCTGCAATGAAGGAGGGCGATGTGCTGAAGCTCAAGAGCATTTTAGGCAATCAGCATTTCACTCAGCCCCCTGCAAGATATACCGAGGCTTCGCTGACAAAAGCACTTGAAGAAAACGGTGTGGGCAGACCGTCAACATATGTTACAATAACATCAACAATTCTCAACAGAGAATATGTTAAAAGAGAAGGCAAGCAGTTTGTGCCAACAGAGCTTGGAGAGGCTGTTACAAATCTTCTCAAGGATAAAATGCCAAATATAGTAAATGTTAAGTATACCTCAAAGATGGAAACCGACCTTGACAAAATTGACAGCGGCGAAAAGAATTATAAGGAAATGATTCGCCTTTACTATGACGATTTTGAAAAGCCTCTTGAAAAAGCAAAGGAGGAAATGCAGGGCGTTAAAATCAAGCTTAAGGAAGAGGAAACAGACGTTGTCTGTGAAAAATGCGGACGTAAAATGGTAATTAAGGTTGGCAGATACGGAAAGTTTCTTGCCTGCCCGGGATATCCCGAATGTAAGAATACAAAGCCCCTTGTGTTTAAGACAAAGGCAAAATGTCCCGAGTGCGGCGGAGACGTTATTGAAAAGAAAACAAAGCGTGGTACGTCATTCTACGGCTGCTCAAATTATCCGGACTGTAACTTTATGACATGGGATATGCCTACAGACGAGGTTTGTCCTAAGTGCGGTAAGTCACTTTTCAAACGCAGAGGAAATGTGCTTTATTGCCCCGATACAGAGGGCTGCGGCTTTACAAAGCCTGCACCGTCTAAGAAGAAAATTGAAGAAGAGTAAATAATTTATGAAATTTAATGTTTTAGGTGCAGGACTTGCAGGAGTTGAAGCGGCTTGGCAGATAGCAAGCAGAGGATATAAGGTAACGCTTTATGAAATGAAGCCGTTAAAAAAATCACCTGCTCATAAAAGTGATTTGTTTGCAGAGCTTGTCTGCTCAAATTCATTAAAGGCGTCGAGAATTGACAGTGCCGCAGGTCTTCTTAAGGAGGAAATGGCTCGGCTGGGTTCACTGACTGTTCCTGTAGCAAGGGAATGTTCGGTTCCCGCAGGAGGAGCCTTGGCAGTTGACCGTGACATATTTTCCTCCAAAATTACCGAAAAAATTAAATCTCACCCTAATATTGAAATTGTAAATAAGGTAGTTGATGAGCTTGACTGCGACGGTGACACTGTTACAATAGTAGCCACAGGACCGCTGACAGACGGTGCTCTTGCAGAAAGCATCGGCAAATTGACAGGTGCATATCTTTCCTTTTATGATGCGGCGGCACCTATAGTTACGGCTGACAGCGTTGATATGTCAAAGGCATTCGGCGCTTCAAGATATGACCGTGGCGGAGAAGACGACTATATTAATTGCCCGTTCAATAATGAATATTATGAGTATTTTATAAACGATAGTCTCAACGCAGATGGTGCGGTTGTACACGACTTTGAGGTTTACGAGGGTTGTATGCCTATTGAAAAGCTGGCGAAAAGAGGGCTTGATGCTCCCAGATTCGGACCTATGAAGCCTGTAGGGCTTGTTGACCCGTCAACAGGACACCGCCCTTGGGCCTGTGTTCAGCTCAGAAGAGAAAACAGTAAGGGTACTATGTTTAACCTTGTAGGCTTTCAGACCAATCTGAAATTCGGCGAGCAGAAAAGAGTTTTTTCAATGATACCGGGTCTTGAAAATGCAGAATTTGTAAGATACGGTGTTATGCACAGAAACTCGTTTATAGATTCGCCAAGGCTCCTTAACCCCGATTTCAGCCTGAGAAAAAATAATAATATATTTTTTGCAGGTCAGATAACGGGAGTTGAGGGATATATGGAGTCGGCAGGAAGCGGTATTCTTGCAGGAATAAACGCAGTAAGATTTGCAGAAAACAAAGTCCCCTTTGTTTTGAAAAACGATACAATGCTCGGAGCACTCAGCGAATATATAAGTGATGAAAGCGTTAAAAGCTTTCAGCCTATGGGAGCAAACTTCGGTGTGCTTCCTCCAATAGAACCAAAGATAAGAGATAAGAAGGAACGCTATAAAGCCCTGTCGGACAGAGCTCTTAAATCTCTTGAAACATCAATGGAGAATTTGTGATGAAAATTATTGTTGATGCCTTCGGCGGTGACAATGCGCCTCTTGAAATAATAAAGGGTACAATGCTTGCCGTTGACGAGTACGGAATTGATGCCGTGCTTGTAGGCGACGAAAATAAAATAAAAAGCTGTGTAAAAGAAAATAGCATTGAGCTGAAAAATACAGAGATTGTAGACGCTAAAGACATAATAACAATGCACGATGACGCTAAATCCGTTCTCAAGGAAAAGGCTGATTCCTCAATGGCTGTAGGCTTCAGGCTTCTAAACGAGGATAAGGGTGACGCCTTTGTCAGCGCAGGAAATACAGGCGCCGTTACTATCGGTGCTACTCTTATCACCAAAAGAATTAAAGGTGTAAAAAGACCTGCCATAGCCTCAGTAATGCCAAGTGCAAAAAAGCCTATTCTTCTTATGGACTGCGGAGCAAATTCAGAGTGCAGAGCAGAATTTCTTTATCAGTTCGGGCTGATGGGTAGTCTTTATATGAAGCATATTCTTAAATATGAAAATCCATCTGTTGCCCTTGCAAATAACGGTACAGAGGATACAAAGGGTACTCCTATGGTAAAGGAAGCCTATGCTCTTATGAAAAATGCACCGTATAATTTTGCGGGCAATATTGAGGGTAGGCAGATACCATTTGGCGATGCAGACGTAATAGTTGCCGACGGCTTTACAGGCAATATCATACTGAAAATGTACGAGGGCGTTGCTAAAGTTTTGATGAACGGTATCAAGGACGCTTTTATGAAAAACACCCTGACAAAGCTTTCTTATCTTGGTGTAAAAAGCGGTATTGATGATATGAAAAAGCAGTTTGATTATAAGGAATACGGCGGTGCCGTTATGCTCGGAGTAAGAAAGCCTGTTATTAAGGCTCATGGCTCAGCCGATGCAAAGACCTTTAAAAATGCAGTCAAGCAGGCTGTGTGGTTTCTTGAAAACGACCTTATTTCCTGTATTGAAAAGAATATCAATATTGAACCTTTAAAGGAATAGTTTCTTTTATGGATAAGTTAGAAAAAAACATAGGCTATAAATTTAATAACAGATCGTATCTTATGGAGGCGCTGACTCATTCCTCCTTTGCAAATGAACAAAAGGACCGTCACGTTACTGCCAGGTCAAATGAACGAATGGAATTTTTGGGAGATGCTGTAGTATCAATCATTTCCGCAAAATTTCTTTTTGAGAAATTTCCCGATATGGATGAGGGAGAATTGTCAAAGCTCAGAAGCTCTCTTGTCTGTACAGGCTCTCTTTCCGAATTTGCCCGCAGAATACATTTAGGCGATTATCTTTTCCTCGGCAGAGGAGAAATTAATACAGGCGGAGCCGATAGGGACTCCATTCTTGAAAATGCCTTTGAGGCTTTGACAGCCGCAATATATCTTGACGGCGGTATGGGCGAGGCAAGAAAATTTGTTCTCAGCTTTCTATCAAAGGCTGTGGAAGGTCATAACATTAATTTTAAGGATTACAAAACACAGCTTCAGGAGGTTATTCAGGAAAACCCCGGAGAGAATGTTTATTACGTTATTACGGGAACAAATGGACCTGACCATAACAAGGTATTTGAAGCAGAGGTAAGGCTTAACCACAATGTTATAGGTAAGGGAACGGGAAAATCTAAAAAAAGCGCAGAACAGGCGGCTGCCAAGGAAGCGCTCAGGCTTATGGGATTGCAGTGATTATGAAAAAAGGAAATATAAGTATTTTTGTTCCGCATCTCGGCTGTCCCTGTCAGTGCTCTTTTTGCAATCAGAAAACTATTACAGGTAAAACGGAGCAACCAACCGCATATGATGTGGACAAGGCTGTACAGACTGCCTTGAAGCGAAAGAACTTTGATTACGAAATAGCCTTTTTCGGCGGCTCCTTTACTGCTATTGACAGAGATTATATGGAGTCTCTGCTCGAAGGTGCATATAAATACGTAAAATCAAATGACGTAAATGGTATTAGAATTTCCACAAGACCTGACTGTATAGATGAAGAAATTTTATCCCTGCTCAAAAAATACGGTGTTACAAGCATAGAGCTTGGTGCACAGAGTATGGATAATGATGTTCTTGAGGCTAACAGACGTGGTCATACGGCTGAGGACGTGGTAAAAGCTTCAGAGCTTATAAAATCCTACGGCTTTGAGCTGGGACTTCAAATGATGACAGGGCTATACAAGGATACCTGCGAAAAATCAATAGAAACTACCCGAAAGATTATTGAGCTGAAGCCTGATACCGTGAGAATTTATCCTACGGTTGTGCTTAAGGGTACATATCTTGCAGAGCTTTATCTCAGCGGTGAATATAAGCCGTTAAATGCAGACGAATCGGCAGAGCTTTGTGCCGTGCTTGTTCCTATGCTTGAAAAAGCAGGAATTAAAATAATCAGGCTTGGACTTCATTCAAGCGAGGACGTTAAGAAAAATATGCTTGCAGGTGGCTTTCACGATTCCTTTGGAGAGCTTGTTAAGTCAAGAATTATGGTTAATAAAATTCTTGAGCTGCCACCTGCCGATTATCAGGTCTTTGTTAATTCAAGGTCACTGTCAAAGCTTAAGGGCAATAACAAAAGCAATATCTATCTTCTTATTGAAAGAGGATATAACATAAAAATTATTATCGACAACTCACTTGATGTTGACGAATTGAGGATAAAATAATGGTTTTAAAAACACTTGAAATGCAGGGCTTTAAGTCCTTTCCCGATAAAACGGTGCTTAACTTCGGTAATGGTATCACAGCAGTTGTAGGACCTAACGGTTCGGGAAAAAGTAATATATCCGACGCAGTACGCTGGGTTTTGGGCGAAACAAGTACAAAATCCCTCAGAGGCTCAAAAATGGAGGACGTTATTTTCGGCGGTACCTCTGCGAGAAAGGCTTTGGGCTTTGCTCAGGTTCAGCTTACACTTGATAACTCGGACCATACCCTAAAGGATAAGGGCGATACCGTAACTGTTTTGAGACGTTACTATCGTTCGGGCGAAAGCGAATATAAAATTGACGGCGAAAGCGTAAGACGACGTGATATTCATGAGCTCTTTATGGATACAGGTCTTGGCTCTGACGGCTATTCTATGGTAGGTCAGGGTAAAATCGACTCTATCATTTCTCAAAAGAACGAGGACAGGCGTGAGCTTTTTGAAGAGGCGGCAGGAATTTCACTTTTCCGTCACAAGAGAACAGATGCAACAAGACGTCTTGAACAGGCTCAGGAAAATCTTGTAAGACTCCTTGATATTTTAGGTGAGCTTGAAAGCAGAGTTGAGCCTCTCAGAAAGCAGAGCGAAAAGGCAAAGAAATTTATTGAGCTTTCAGATGAGAAAAAGACTCTTGAAATCGGCGTTTGGGTTAATAAAATCAACCGCTTTACAAATGAACTCAGAGAGCAGGAGCATAAGATTGACGCCGCTAACGCCTCATATGAAATCTGCGAAAAAGAGTTACAGGAAATTGAAAATGAGATTGAGGAGATTGTGCAGAAAACAGCCTCAATTAATATGGAAATCGAGCAGATAAGGACAGGCTCTAAGGTCTACGAGGAGGAGGCTCTGCGTAAGGACGGCGAGGCTTCTGTTCTCGAAACCACTCTTTCTCATAATAACGAAACTATTGAAAGACTTAAAAACGATATCGGAGACGCTGATAATGCAGGTGCTTCAATAGATACTCAGATTGAAGAGAAAAAGCAGTTTATCGCAGAAAGTGAAAAACAGCTTGAGAATAAAAAACAGGAGCTTAAAAATGTTACGGATGAAATGAATAATCTTATTTCATCAAACGAGGAATTTTCAAAGCTTTCCGTTGAGCTTAATCAGAGAATTACATCTCTTACCCTTAAATTATCCGATTGCAGAGTTAAATGCTCACAGGCAGTATCCTCTATTGAGGAGATAAAGTCACGTCAAAGCGTGGTTGACGGCAATATTTCAGACTGTGAAAAAGAAATTGAAAACGTGATTGCCCTTAAAAATGAAAGTACAGAAAGACTTGAAGCTCTTAACGGCAGAATTGACGAAAACAATAATGCAATGTCAGGCTACAGGCTCAGACTTGAGAATAAAACAAAGAATGCCGAAAGGATTAAAGCAGAGCTTGATAAAGCCCTTTCCGACCTTTCCCAGAAGCAGTCAAGAGCAAAAATGCTTCTTGACCTTGAAAAGAATATGGAGGGCTTTTCAGGTGCAGTTAAGTCTGTTATGAAACAGGCTCAGAGCAAAGCACTTTCAGGTATTCACGGTCCTTTGTCACAGCTTATTACAGTTGATAACGATTATTCCGTAGCAGTTGAGGTTGCCTTAGGTGCAGCAATGCAGAATATCGTCACAAGCAATGAGGCAGACGCTAAAAGGGCTATCTATTATCTTAAAAATAATCACTTGGGCAGAGCAACCTTTTTGCCGATTTCCGCTATTAAGCCAAGAGCCCTTGATGAAAAGGGACTTGACGATAATTTAGGCTTTGTGGCAGTTGCCTCCGATTTGGTGGAATGTAAAAAGGAATACAGAGATATCGTGTCAAATCTTCTTGGAAGAGTAGTTGTTGTGGAGGATATGGACTGTGCTATCGGTATTTCAAAGAGATATTCAAACCGCTTTAAGCTTGTTACCCTTGACGGTCAGGTTATTAACCCCGGCGGTTCTATGACCGGCGGTTCTCAGTCAAAGGGTGCAGGTATTCTTTCAAGGGGAAATCAGATAGACGAGTTAAATGCTCAAGCTAAGGAGCTTGAAAAATCAGTTGATGAATTAAAGGCAAAATATAAAACTGCTATTGAGGAGGCAAATTTTGCCGCCTCCGAGGTGCAGGGTGCTGAGGCAGACTTGCAGCAGGCTAAGGAGGAGCTTATCAGAGCTCAGGGCGAGGATAACCTGATTACCGAAAGGCTTGACGCTTTGAAGGAATCTAAGGCTTCACTTGTAGCCGAAAAGGACAGTGCTCTTGACAGAATTACCGCACTTGAAAAGGCACAGTCAGACTCTGAAAAGGATATCAAATCCATAGAAACCGAAATAAACAATGCTGAGGCAGAGCTTGAAAAGGCGACAGGAAATGCAGAGACCTTAAACGCTAAAAGGGAAGAATACAGACAGCAAAGTCAGGAAATCAATCTTGCCCTTGTAACTCATGCTAAGGATGCCGAGGGTGCAAGAATGTCTGTTGAAGAGCTTGAGCTTAGAAAGAATACTCAGTCTGACAGAGTAAAGTCTATTGCAGACGAAATCAACGCCATTGAGGAGAGAAACAAAAATCTTCTTCTTTCTATTGAAGAAATTAAAAACAGTGCAGAGGAGCTTAGAGAAAAAGCGAAGCAGTCTGATGATGAGGTTCAGTCTCAGATAAATCAGAGAAACGAGCTTGAAAAACGTACTGCCGAGCTTCGAGGAAACGAAAAGATAAAAAATCAGGACAGAGAAAAGCTGTCAGGTGAGCTTGTAAGACTTGATGAAAGAAAGCTTGCAATGCAAAAGGAATATGACGAGCTTAACGATATGCTCTTTGAGCAGTACGAGCTGACTAAGCACGAGGCAGAGGCACTTAATATTGTCATTGAAGATATGTCGCAGGCGAAGAAAAGGCTTCACGAGATCAAGGTTGCTATTAAGTCCTTAGGCTCAATTAATGTTGGTGCAATAGAGGAGTATAAAGAGGTTTCCGAAAGATATACATTCCTTAAGGAACAGGTTGACGACGTCGAAAAATCGAAGTCGGAGATTCTTAAAAATATTGATGATTTAACTGACTCAATGAGTTAAAAATTAATTTAGCAGTTTAAGAAAATCAACGAT
>CALYNW010000015.1 GCA_945224895.1 uncultured Clostridia bacterium | reverse complement strand
ACTGACGGTATAGGTACAATAACGTCGTCGGGTCACTATACGGCTACAGAGGGCGGTTATTGTACAATAGCAGTTAAAGCGCAGACGGGATATTATATCTCCGACGGAAGCTTTTATGAAATTTCATCCTTCACCAGAACCTTTGAGGTTAAAAACGGTGTTCCTATTGACAGAATAGAAATAGCCGCTACAGGTGCAACCTCAAACGGAACTCTTAATAAGGTTAACACAGTTACAATAAACGGACAGGATTATACCTATGCAACTGTACATAAAGGCGTAGGAGAAGCATATTACTTAAACGGCGGTATTTTTACAGCCTCAATTTATCCCTCAAACGCAACAAATCAAAATATTAAATGGGTGGTTGATAACGGATATTACGACTCTGAAATCAGCGACGATACCCATACCGCAACGGTAAAGCAAAAGTCAAATCATGAGGTTGCCGATACCTTTAATATTTATGCTGTTTCCGAGGACGGAGAGGTTATTTCAAATACTATTACCTTCTGCGTGACAAGAAACTATGCTACGAGCAATACAATTAACGAGGATAAATTAGAGGTTACAAGAGGATATCAGACCGACGCAACCCATACAATGGGCTTTGACGGAAGCTGGACAGGAACAGCCTATGCCTGCTATAAGTGTAACTGGTATTCAAGCGACGAATCCGTATTTACAGTTAAAACAAAAACAAATGACAACAGAGACGCAACAATTACAGGCGTTGATGTAGGTACTGCATCTCTTTACTGCGTATCTGCCGACGGTGGTATTGTTGATACTGCTGAGGTAACGGTATATCCTGATAAGACATATTTGAGAAATATCGTTAAGCTTTGCGATAAAACCGTTATTAAGCGTACAAGTGAAAACAGAGCACAGTACAATCAGTATATGAGAAAGCTTGACCTTGCTTATACTGTTCTTTACGACCAGCCTATGGCGTCTCAGACCACCTGTGATACATATGCTAAGGAGCTTTTGTTTGCTTTCTATAAGCTGGGAGGCTTTGTAGGTATTGCGGGAATTGATATTCTCGGTACAAATAAAACTCAGCTTTCAAGTGATTATATTACTGTAAAGGTAGGCTCTACTGCTTACTATAATAAACAGAGCTATGACCTTGATTATAAGGTTGTTCCGTCAAACGCAATGTACAGTGAAATTGAATGGACATCATCAAATGATTCCATAAAGGTTGACAAAAACGGAAAATGTAAGCCTACATCTAATGACCCTTGCTCAGCAGTAATTACCTGTACCATAAAGGACTATATGGGTACGGAGACATCAGACAGTATATATATCGCCTTTGCACGTACCCCTGTAACGGGAGTGTCCCTTAATACAGACAGTATATATGGCGGTAAAATCGGCGAAACGCAAACCCTTAAGGCGACGGTTTATCCTAAGCCGGTAGGTGTAGTAGGCGGTGCAAGCTGTACTGATGTATACTGGTATTCCGACAATGAGGAAATTGCAACAGTTGACCAAAACGGTGTTGTAACCTTTGTTGAGGGCGGTGACTGTACCGTTTACTGTACAACATATGACGGCGGTTATACTGCACAGTGTGCCGTTAATGTTGTAACAAATTATACGAAGCTCAGTCTTCTTATTCAGCAGTATAATGACCTTTCACTTAATGAGATAAATTATTATCCCGACACTTGGGAAAGCTTCCAGTCAGCAATGATTGAAGCTCAGGCAATGATTGACAAGGGAGGATATTCTCAAAACGAAGTTGACGCAATGTATGCTAAGCTTGAGAATTCCTACAAGTCCCTGAAGAAATATAACTATATTCAGAGAGTGGAGCTTTATCTTGACGGTGAGCCTACAAAGGAATTTTATCAGTATGATTTAAGCTATCTTAAAGAGGGTATCAGCTATAAGAATGCTGTTCTTGACCTGAACGTAAGACTTTATCCGAATAACGGTTCATATGGGTCGGTTAAATGGGAGTCATCAACTACCGATATTTCGGTAACAACCGACGGTAAGTGTTCACCTACCATTAACGCAAGCTGTTACGGAATGATAACCTGTACGGTAACAGACCATTTCGGAAACGCCTTCAGCGACTCTGTTTGGGTATCCTTCTCCCGTTATCCGGTAACATCTCTTGAGCTTTCCGAAACAAATATTTCAGGCGAAATTGGTGAAACTCACCAGCTGACCTGTACTGTATATCCTACAGGTACCTCCCTTACTCATATAGGTGCCGCAAGTATTCAGGATTATTTTTGGGAGTCGGATAACTTAGATATCGCAACAGTTGACCAAAACGGTCTTGTAACCTTTGTAAACGCAGGTGCAACAATAGTTCGTGCCGTATCCTATGATGCAGGTATTTTTGCCGAATGTACTGTATCCTCAATGGGAGACAGAACTGCCTTAATGAAGGCGATTGAGGATTACAAGGACGTAGACTACAAAAATTACGAGTACGATTACGGTATGGCGTTTAAGTCTGCATATGAGACTGCAACTGATGCAATGACTGATAATACCTTAAGTCAGGCTGAAATTGATGCAGCGGCAAACAATCTTGTAAATGCTTATGAGACAATGTTGCAGCATCCGTTTACTCTTGCCGAAGCCGTTGCTGTTTCATATACAACCTACAAGAGACCTTTGGTAGGCTCTGCTTCTCAGGAAGCAAGCGGTACAATAGGCTCAAGTGACGCACTTTCGGTTAATTTGTCTTCCTCATATTCTAACTATAACAATTATAATGATGTAAGCCTTACTCCTTCTCCAAACACTTCAAATTCTATGTATAAATCAGTAAGCTGGAGTGTAACAGAGTCAAAGAGTATGAGCGCTTCAACAAGTGGCGATACAATCAAGCTTACACCAAAGGAAAAGTCATCAGGTGCTTGGGCAAGGCTTACTGTTGTTGTTACGGATAAATATGACAGAACCGTTTCAAGAAGCATTTCTGTAGTAATGTCTGACAATACCTACACAGGCTTTGATATAAGCGAGACCTCAAAGATTATGCTTGCAACAGCTTCACCGTATCAGCTTACATACAGTCTGTCGGGAAGCGGAGAATTTAGCAACGTTATTTGGTCTTCATCAAACGAAAGCGTTGCAACCGTTGATGCAAACGGTGCAGTTACTCCTGTAGAAAAGGGTACTGCAATTATAACAGGTAAGACTCTTGACGGAGGCTTCAAGGATACTGTTACCATAGAGGTTCAGACGGATTTCAGCTCGCTTGCATCAAAGCAAACAGAATACTACAATCTCATTCAGTCGGTTAAGGATTCTCATACATATACCGAAGAGAGTCTTGACGTTCTCAGTGCCTGTGTAGCGGAGGCACAGACTATGGTCAACGAGGGCAAGGCTACTCAGGCTGAGGCTAATGCTATGGAGCAGAGGCTTGTGGATGCTTATAACTCACTTGTGATTTATGTTGCAACTAAGGGCGTCAGCGTAGGCTATGAGGCAAATGCGAAGATTTCTACCGTAAATGACGGCTTTATCCGCTACACGGATTCACTTTTGAGCAACAGAAAAATTAACCTTGTTCCTAATGTTGTTCCCGAAAATTCAATCTACACATCTGTAAAATGGGAGTCGTCAAACCCTAATATCACAGTTGATGAAAACGGTGTTCTTACAAATACAAAGGGCTCTGCCGCAGTTACAAAGGTAACTTGTACAGTAGAAAATATACACGGCGAAAGCTTTACTAACTCTGCTTACGTTTCATTTGTAAGATACGGAGCAACATCTATCAGCTTCAGTGATGATAAGGTATTCGGAGCACCTGCTCAGGCAGTTATGCTTTCTCCTACAATCAAAAATTCAAATAATTCATCGGTTGCTACAGCAATCGTTACAGATTGTATCTACGAGTCTGATAATACGGATGTTGCAACTGTTAATAACAGCGGTGTTGTAACCTTTATTTCACAGGGCAGTGCAACAATTACCGCAACAACCCTTGACGGCGGTTACACCGCAACTATTACGGCATATACAACCTGGGATACAACTGCCTTGAAAGCCGCAATAGATACTGCTTCAACTATTACATATACCGATTATGCTTATGACTACGGTATGGCATTTAAAACGGCATATGATGACGCTGTAACGGTTTATAATAATGTTTATGCAACTCAGGACGAGATTGACTCCGCCTGCACAATCTTGACTGAAGCAATGTCAAATCTTGACGGTCACGACTTTGTCGCTCCTGAAATTACCCTTATGCAGGGAGAAAGCGTCATTGAAAATAACGGATATGTTCAGGCTAATAAAGAGACAGGTACTGCAGTTCTTGATGTTGTACTCAACGACGGTGCAATGTATAAGTCAGTACAAATCGGTGCAACAAATAAGAACGGAGTTGACGCTGAGGCAGTGGGAAGCAGTCTTATCATAACAAAGACAGCTGACACAGGCAGTCTTACAGTTAAGGTAAGTGTAACCGATGACTACGACAGAGTTACAACTAAGAGCTATACCTTGTCTGTAATTAATGAGTTTGTTCCTGTAACTGCAATATCTCTTACAGCAAATAATACGGTTATTAACGGCACGGCATTTACATATTCCTGCGGCGGAAGCAACAGTAACCTTAATCTGACAATGGGATATGTTCCTACACCGTCGAATGCTAATTCGGTTAAGTCTGTAAGATACACATCATCTGCAACATCATATGTAAATATTAACAGCAATGGTGTAATTTCGCTTACAACAGCCGGAAAGATTCGTTCAACCAATGAAACAACTATAACCTGTACCGTAACAAATACAGACGGAACAACAGTTTCTTCTTCTGTTAATCTGACCATTACAAGGGCATAAGGAGGAACGAAAAATGAAAAGATTTTCAAAAAAGCTTTTATCAATTCTCCTTGCTCTTGTGCTCGGTGCAGGCGCATTGACAGGAATTGTGGCATATGCCGATGATTTGGTTGCAATTAATGAGACTAATTTTCCGGATGCCACCTTCCGTCGTGTCATTTCCGAAAATTACGATGACAACGGTGACGGATATCTCAGTGCCGACGAAAGAAATGTAACATATATGTCGGTTACGGGTATGATTGATGAGGAAACCGAGTCAATTAAGGATTTGAAGGGAATTGAAAATTTCCCCAATCTTCAAATCCTGCGTTGCGGCGGTATCGGACTTGAAAAGCTTGATGTTATGGTTTTACTCAAGCTGACATCTCTTTCCTGTCAGGGCAATAAGTTGACTGAGCTTTCACTTCAGTTTAATCCGATGCTGGAGCTTCTTAACTGTTCTGACAACAATTTGTCGAGTGTGTCATTTTCGGGAAATGTTAAGCTCACAATGCTTCATTGCTATGCAAACAATCTTTCCGAAATTGATGTTACACAGTTGACAAACCTTGAGGATTTCAGATGTGACCAGAATAAAATCAAGTCGCTTGATTTGACTAAAAACACTAATTTGACAATTCTTAACTGTTCACAGAATATGCTGACATCCCTTGATTTGAGTAAAAATACTCTGCTTGGTGAAGTTACGGATTATATGATAGGTGAGCAGAATATAACCCTTCCTGCAACAATTCAGGATAACGCTATTGTTGTTAATTTTCCTAACAGCGGTCTTAACGCAGATAATTTTGTATCCTGTTCTCTTGACGTCTACGGCGACGGCTCGGGCTTTGATTACAGTAAATTTACTGCTTATGATGTTTCTGAAATAGCAAACGGAATTGATTATACCTGCTATCCGCTTCTTGAAACAAGTGAAAATATGGGTGTCCATATTGATGTGACAAGAGATTTTTATCAGGTTGATTTCTATACCTCCGATAGTTTATCCGAAAGGGTAGGCAAGAGCCTTGTTTCCTCCGGAGGAACGGCGACAGCTCCGGAGCTTACGGAATTACCTCAGTGTAAGGCACTTGACCGTTGGAGCGAAAGCCTTGAAAATGTAACGGCGGATATGAGCGTATATCCCGTATGGAGGGATAGCCACACCTATGCGATAACTGCCTTTGACGGAGATATGGTGACTGTTTCCTGTAGCGTATGCGAAAACGGCTACACAGTAAGCTTTAAGACATTGATTAATGCTAAAGCAGGCGACAGTAATTATGATTCAGTCGTTGATGTAACAGGTGACGGTTATATTAATGCCAAGGATTATTCGAAGCTTTCCAAAATGTTTTAATTAAAAAAAGCTGTCCGTATCATATGATGCGGACAGCTTTTATTCTGAAATGAAATAAAAGAAAAAAGAACGAAGCCTTGCTGTCATCTGACAGTAAAGTACGTTCAGAATATTATTGTGCTTCAGGTGTATTATTCTGCAAAGGAGGAATATTTTATTGAATTTTGCAATTCTTCGTCCTGTGCAGATGTGATGCAGGCATAGCCCGATACTGCCAAAAATGAGCATACAAGGATTATTGCAAGCGCCATTACCGATATATTCTTTACTTTTTCTTTCATAGTAATATCACCTTTCTTTATTTGCCTATATGCTATCATAGGTATATTAAGATTGGATGATGTGTAATGTTAAATGGCAGTAAAGATTTTGTAATAGAAATTATTATTTGGCAGGCTCAGCCTGCCAAATAATAATTTTATAAGATTAAGCGTTTTTCGGCAGCTTAACCCTTACCTTAAACAGGTCGCCGTCTATGGTGATTTCAAGATTTCCGTTTTGTACTCGGCAAAGCTCCTTTGCTATTGAAAGTCCCAAGCCGTTGCCGTCCTGATTTCTTGACTTGTCACCACGGACAAAGCGTTCCGTCAGCTCATTAGCAGAAATGTCAAGAGGCTGAGCCGAAATATTCTTTATTTCAAATATTCCCATATCCCCCTCATCATAAACGCTGACGTATACACGGGAGCCTTTAGCACTGTATTTCTTTGCATTTGAAAGTAGATTTTCAATAATCCTAAAGGTTTTTGCACCGTCGGCAAATACGGTTGACGGTGTTTCGCCCTGCTTAACGATAAGGTCAAGTCCGACCTTTTCAAAGTCAGGCTGAGCGTCAACTGTTGCCTGTAGGCAAAGCTCTGACAAATTCATCGGCGACGCATTAACCGTAATGTTACCCGAGGTTACCTTTGACGCCTCAATTAAATCGTCAATAAGCCTTTTCAACTTTGCGCCCTTATCATCAAGAACGGCAATATATTCCTTAGCCTTTTCGTCATTGATATCACACTTTGAAAGCAGGTCAACATACGTAATAATTGATGTAAGCGGAGTTTTTAAATCGTGGGAAACATTAGTTATAAGCTCTGTGCGTAGCCTTTCGTCCTTAACAGCCTTGTTAATAGCCTGCTGCAATTCTGCGTTGGTATATTTCATACTTTCTGCAAGAATCCTTAAGGACTCGGGCAGTGTATCAAGTGCAACGGTAACATCCTGATGAAGTGAGCTTGCAGTAATAATCATATCGAGATTTTTAACATACTCAAGAATCCTGCGAAGAATAAGGATATTACCTGCCAAATCTCCAACAGCAAGCATAAACGGTAAAACAATACCTATTGTATCAACAAATATTATGAAAAGCAAAACAATTCCTGCAAATACAATCAAATTTGCTACTGCATAAATTATTGTCAAGGCAATTACATTTTTCTTAAAATTACCGGGCTTGTATGTAAAGGCTTTAAACGTACGCCTTGTACTTGCCTTAAGCCTTTTAAATATTTTCTTATCAAGCCTGAATATGAATACAATAGCCTTCCATAATCCAAAGAAAAGCCAATACAAAATACAATGCTTGTAAAACTTTTTATCGCTGTTTGCAAATCTTGCATTTGCCGAGCATATACAAAACAGTGCAGCTTGAATAACTATGGCAACTATTGTCATTGCCCAGACTATCAGCAGGGAAAAGGCATTAAATGTAAAACGCTCATAAATCAATACATAAAGCATTATCATACCGAAGCCTATGCCAAAGCCTGCAAGAAGCTGTAATTCAAAGGGCAGATAGTCTGTAAATCTCAGCCTTGCAAAATCATCCTTATCCTTTTTACCGCTGATTTTGAAATAGTAAAAGCCACAGATAAAGCTAATTACAAGAAGTGCTATTGCAATAGGGATAATGATTGCCTTTGCTGAATCATAAGTATGAGCAAAGGAGTCAAAATCCTTAAGCTGTGAATAGCCGTAAATTTTGCTTTCATCAAGACTGATATACGATAATATACCGCTTCTTAAATCATCATTGTCAAAATATAAGTATATGTCAACATCCTTGTAGCGTGAATTATGAACACACTGGTTACATACTGTTTGGGCAATTTCCTTTTCTATACCCTTGCATTCTACAAGCTTGGAATCCTCTATTGCAATGTAATAATCATTATTGTTCTTTACATCATTTTTATTAAATTCAGCCGAGCTTGAGCTTGTAAGAGAGGAGCAAGCCACCTTACCGTTAAGATAGGCTATGTAGTTTAAGTCGGCAGAAATTGATTGCCTTGGTGAATATAATCCCCACTCAAACATTTCATTAAGTCGTGCCTCTGCTTCTTTATCATATCTTTGTGACAGGGAGGCTTCATTATCGTCACTATAAACCTGAAGGTACAAGCACATCAAATCTATGTCGCATTGATAATCACCTAAATAAAAGGCATCCCCATCATCATAGTATTCGTCATTTTTAATACGCCTTTCAATCTCATTGTTCTTGTATTCAATTGCTTTTTGAACAGCCTTGTCCTTTTTTTCTGCAATTAAGTTCTTATATCTTCCATATTCAGCATCTCGTATAGTGCTATCATAAATCTTGCTTAAATCGTTGTTAAGAAGATTTCTGAAATCAACAGTTGCAGTCCAGGGATTTTCAATTTTTTCTGCCTCAACTATAGGCTTTTCCTGATACATCACGGAAAAGAACATACCTGAAATGAGCCTTGCCGAGCCTGCAAAGGTTGCTAGGCAGATTATGACGCAGAGAATTTTATTAAACGTACTGTACTTAAAGTTTTTCGCATTTGTAGCCAAGTCCATACACCACCTTAATATATTTGGGGTCCTTAGGATTTATTTCGATTTTTTCACGGATATTTCTTATATGTACGGTTACTGTCTTTTCACTTGTGTATGACGGCTCGTTCCAAACAGCCTCATAAATCTGTGAGGAGGACAAAACCTTACCCATATTTTTCATTAGATACTCAAGTATCTTATATTCAATGGGAGTCAGCTTAACCTCATCACCGTCAACTGTAACAGCCTTTGTGTCGGTGTCGAGAATGATACCGCCTGTTACAAGCTGACTTTTTGTTATAGTTATACTGCCGAGCATAACATAACGTCTGATTTGAGATTTTACCCTTGCCACAAGCTCCAGCGGATTAAAGGGCTTTGTCACATAATCATCCGCACCGAAGCCAAGCCCTGTTATCTTGTCGGTATCCTCGCTTTTGGCAGATAAAAGAATAATGGGGAAATTATAGCTTTCTCTGATTTTAAGCGTGGTTTTAAGTCCGTCAAGATTAGGCATCATAATGTCAAGGACAACACAGTGGATTTCATTCTCTTTAACCTTTTTCAAAGCCTCAAATCCGTCTGACGCAGTCAGAACATTATAGCCCTCATTGTCAAGATAAATTCTCAGTGACTCAAGGATAGCCTCGTCGTCATCACACACAAGCACATTGTACATAATTTCTCTCCGTAAATCTAAAATCTTCATTACCCTTTGTACATATTAAAGCACAGGATTTCAAAAACACATCAAAGAAAAAGTAAAGAAGCGGTAAAGAAAATCCACCTAAAATAATTTATAGGTGGATAATCCGTCAAATCTCTAATCCTAATTCCTCAATCTTTTCTCTAACCTTGAGCCAATCGCCAAAGGCAAGCTCCTTATTATTAGGATTTCTGAGTATAGCCGCAGGGTGATACGTTCCCATAAAAAGAGTACCGTTTTTGTCAATAAATTCACCATGCTGTTTCGTTACCTTAAAATCCTTATCAATAAGCCTTTGCGCCGATATTCTGCCAACGCAGACAACAATCTTCGGCTGAATAATTTTAAACTGCTCCCTCAGCCACTTAATACACATATCCTGCTCCTCAGGCTTTGGGTCCCTGTTTTGAGGGGGACGGCACTTGACCATATTTGCAATATAAACATTTTTATCTCT
>CALYNW010000014.1 GCA_945224895.1 uncultured Clostridia bacterium | reverse complement strand
ATAGTCTCGTGGGCTCGGAGATGTGTATAAGAGACAGGACCAAGGTCAAAGGTTGCTTTGCCGTTAGACGCAGTAAAGGAAAACTTATTTTTCGCTAAGGTTTGGAGAGAACGCCACTCTATCTCGGAATAAACCTCCACAACATCACAGCCGTCTGTCAGGGCAACAATGGTACTGAATGTGCTTTTACCGTCCCTTTGAATAACCTGAAATGCCACTCTTGCAGGTCCCTGCTCAAGAACGGTAACTGTCACAACGTTAGGTATTCTGTCTGCTTCCTTGTTTGCCTCCTTGAAATTCATTTCCCAAGAAGGCCAAGACTTAGAGCCTGTGTATTTGAACAGTCCGAGGCTTATTGGCTCCTTGAGAAGCTCAAGCTCATCCTGCTCCTTGTCAAGAATAGAACAGATATTACCCTTTCTGTTAAGGGTTACAATATATTTCTGATTTTCCATAACATTGTCCGTATTAATGGAAATATCACTTTTAACACAGCAGGGCTTATCACTTGGTCTGATATCATAAATTCTGACACCGAGACTTTTAACATCGGCAACAAATACTACCTCAATATAATCCTTTTCGACCTTTACCTGACTTTTAATTTCCTTGCC
This sequence comes from uncultured Clostridia bacterium, assembly GCA_945224895.1. Classification (GTDB taxonomy): domain Bacteria; phylum Bacillota; class Clostridia; order Oscillospirales; family Acutalibacteraceae; genus Eubacterium_R. The sequence goes on along the minus strand of CALYNW010000014.1, from coordinate 9,605 downwards.
CTTTTCATCATATACACGAACATAGTCAGACGGAGCATCTGTCAATCGAACTGTAACGGCTCCCCTTCTGTCTGCCTCAATAGGATTATATACCATAACGGGAATACCCGAGCAAAAATCTGTTTTCATCAGCTGTGAAACAGGAGCAACAGCCGCCTCGAGCTCATTTGTAAACTGATTCATTGAGATTGCATAATCATTCCAAGAACGTCTATATACTCTCTGACAGGAGGTACCGGGTAGATCGTCGTGAAACTGGTGTGCAACAAATCTTTTCCATGAACGGTTAAGGCTTTCCTGATTATAGTCACAGGTACCGAGATATGAGGACATAACGCTTCCTCTCTCAGCAACATCTGCAAGCTCCTGACATCTTCTGTTCCAGCGCTTGCCTACTGCACGGGAGGTATAACCGCCTGCACCGTGATTTTGCATAACAAGCTCATTTTTCCAAACAGGAAGCTTCGCCTTTTGCTCATCACTGAACTTCTCATCAATATCGTGATAAATTTCATCGGCAGATGCGGCAATAACCTCAACATCGCTTTGGGAATTCTTTTTGATTTCCTCCTCAACAAGCTTAACGCTTGCCTCGGCAGGAGCTCCGCCTCTGTCACCTATACCGTGGAAAAGATAGGTCATATTCAAATCATATTTTTCATTTTCCTTAAGCTTATTCTGAACAAAATCCCAATCACGAAGGTTTTTAAGAGTGAAATAATAATCGTGAGGATTGCAGGAGGCATAAATCTCCTTACCGTCAACTCCCTGCCATCTGCCGATATCAAAGGGAACTCCATAGGCACCGCCCCAAGCAAGCTTCTGAGTAGTAAAGCCCATAAGATTTGCATGATTTGCAATACTCGGCAATGCCCAGCCAAAACCAAAGCAGTCCGGCAAAAAGATATCAACAGAACGCTTGCCGAAGGTTTTATCAAAATAGGAATTACCAAAAAGAATATTTCTGAAAAGCGCTTCAGGTGACGGAACATTTACGTCGCCGTTTTCAAAGGAGGAGCCACAGACATTCCATCTTCCTGCCTTAACATACTCCTTCATTTTTTCAAACAGCTCGGGATAGTATTCCTCCATAAGCTCATATCTGTATGAGCCTTCAAAGGAAAATTTATATGTAGGATATTTTTCAAACAGCTTAAAATTATCTACAAGTGTATTGTAAATATATTCCTTTACCGTGGTTTCAAAATCCCAGCTCCAAACCGTGTCAAGATGTGACGACGCAACCGTGTATATTTTCTTCTTCATATTTTTTCTCCTTAGGTTTTTTATCAAAAATAAATGCTTGAAAACATTTTATTTATTCTGTCGCAAAGTGCTTTATTATGCGGGTTGTCCAAATTAAAGTCAGACGCTAAAATCTCCCTTGCACAGCCTTGGGTAAGGTGCAGTGTTTCAACATCATTTACCATATCCGCAATTTTCAAATCGGGCAGTCCGTGCTGACGGCTTCCGAAGAAATCGCCCGGACCTCTTGCTTTCAAGTCCTCATCGGCGATTCTAAAGCCGTCGGAATATTTTTTCATCGTTAAAAGTCTTTCTCTTGAGGCTTCGCTTTTATTGTCGGACACAAGAATACAGTAGCTTTTTTTACTGCCTCTGCCTATTCTGCCTCTTAACTGATGAAGCTGTGAAAGCCCGAAGCGGTCGGCATTTTCTATAACCATAATGGTTGCGTTTGGAACATCAACTCCAACCTCCACAACCGTTGTTGCCACAAGTATCTGAACGTCGCCCTGAACAAAGGCTTTCATAACATTTTCCTTTTGCTTAGGCTTCATCTTACCGTGAAGCAGTCCCAAATTATAACCCTTAAATGCTCCTTGGGACAGCTCCTCTGCAAGCTGCTCTGCCGACTTAACGTCAAGCTCGTTTTCCTCGACAGCAGGGCAAACAATATAGCATTGCTCTCCCTTGTCAACGGCGTCACGGACAAATTTATAAATTCTATTGTCGTAGCCTGAAGTAACTACGTCTGTTCTTATCTCCTGCCTACCGGGCGGAAGCTCGTCAATAATGCTTATATCCAAATCACCGTACAAAATCAGCCCGAGGGTTCTCGGAATAGGCGTAGCACTCATAACTATTGTGTGGACATCTGTGCCTTTTTCCGCAAGCGCCGCCCTCTGCTTAACGCCGAATCGGTGTTGTTCGTCAGTAATTACAAGCCCCAAATTTTCAAATTCAACGTCATTTTGTATCAATGCGTGAGTGCCGATAAGCAAATCTATTTCACCGTCAATGAGGCGGGATTTTATCTCTCTTTTCTGCTTTGCGGAAGCTGAGCCTGTCAAAAGCTCAACTCTTATTCCAACAGGTGAAAGAAGCTTACTTAGGCTTTCAAAATGCTGGGTGGCAAGAATTTCCGTCGGAGCCATAAGCGCAGTCTGATATCCGTTTTTCACCGCAGTATAAATTACACCTGCTCCAACGGCTGTTTTTCCTGAGCCAACGTCACCCTGAATGAGCCTGCTCATAGGGTAATCGCCCTGCATATCCTTTATGCAGTCAGCCATTGCCCTTTTCTGTGCTCCCGTCATTTCAAAGGGAAGAAGGCTCATAAAATCCTCGGTAAAATCGTTTTCGATTTTTATACCTGTTTCCTTTTTTTTAGTACCCTTTAGTTTAAGAAGCCCAAGCTGTAAAACAAGGAGCTCGTCAAAAATCAGCCTGTTTCTTGCAGGAGCAATATCCTCTTCCTTTTTAGGAAAATGAATATCTCTTATTGCTTTGTCAAGGGAAATAAGATTATATTTTTTAAGTATGTCACCGCTTAAAATTTCGGGTATTTCATCAATTTCGTCAAGTGCCGTTCTGACTGCCTTGGAAATTGCTTTGGAATTAAGCCTTTCCTTGGCGGGATAAATGGGGTGAATACTGTCCGTAGCAGTGATTTTTTCTATCTGCGGAGATGACATAGAGGCAGTTGTGAAATTTTTTTCAAGCTTTCCGAAAAGCACATAATCCTCATAAACTCTAAGGGAATTTGCAAGATATTTATTATTAAAAATTGTTACGGCTATTACGCTTTCACCGTCGGAAAATCTGCACTTGTAAAGTGTTAAACCTTTACGAATCATGTTTTCCTTAACAGGAGTAATCATTGTGGCTTTTATACAAACAGTTTCGCCGTTTACCGCTTCGGCAACAGAGGTTGTATTAGTCCAGTCCTCGTATTTTCTTGGGTAAAAATGCAAAAGGGAATCAACGTCAAAGATGCCGAGACTGTTAAACAGCTCGGCTCTTTTCTCGCCAATACCCTTGATATATTTAATACTGCTGTTAAGATTTAGCATTGCTTACTCCACAGAGATAATAAAGTAATATATAGGCTGACCGCCGTTTACTACGCTGATTTCAATATCACTGCCGTATTTTTCACTGAGCTTTTCCTCAACCCTTACGGCATCCTCCTCGCTTACACCCTCACCGTAAATAATTGTAACAAGAGAATGTTCGTTCCTTTTAAATATTTTATCAGTCGACTTAAAGGCAATATCAGTAATATCATTGCCGATAAATTTGATTTTGCCGTTGCAAAGCCCCATAATTTCGCCCTGCTTAACAGCCTTACCGTCAACCTCGCTGTCACGGGCAGCAAAGGTTACCTGCGCTGTTTGAACTGCCTCTGCGGCATCCATCATATTCATCTGATTTTCGTCAGCGCTGACGGTTTCATCAAAGCTGAGCATAGCCGATATTCCCTGAGGAACAGTCTTTGTATGAAGAACTCTAACCTCTCTGTCAGATGCAAGAGGTACTGCCTGCTCCGCCGCCATAATGATATTCTTATTGTTAGGAAGAACGAAAACAGTCTTTGCAGGAGTATTCATTACTGCATTTAAGATATCGTCGGTTGACGGGTTCATAGTCTGACCGCCGCTGACAACAACATCTGCTCCGATATCACCGAACAGCTCTGTAAGTCCCTCACCGGCACAAACGGTAACAAAGCCGTATTCATTTTCAGGCTTCTGAACGGTGGGAGTAATAACCTCCTCACCGTCTTTGACGCCTACCTCGGCATTTGCATGCTGATATCTCATATTGTCGATTTTTATGTTGATAAGCTGTCCGTATTTAAGTGCCGCTTGAATAACATTTCCCGGCTCGTTTGAATGAACGTGAACCTTTATAATATCACTGTCATCAACGACAACTACACAGTCGCCTATGGATTCGAGATACGCTCTTAATTTAAGCGGGTCCTTCTCTTTGGATTTGTTTGATTTTTCAATAAGAAATTCAGAGCAGTAGCCAAATTCAATATCGTCAGAGGCATTTGCAACAGTGGATTTTGAAGGGGTGGAAACAGGAGTTACACCACTTCCGTCAACAGGCTGAACTATGACGCCGTTATGCCAAACACTTTCCATTCCCTCAAAAACAAGGATAAGTCCCTGACCGCCTGCGTCAACAACTCCTGCCTTTTTAAGTACAGGTAAAAGCTCGGGAGTTTTTGCCAGCGCTTCCTTTGCCGCCTGAAGCGCCGCAAAAGCGACCTCCAATGGATCATCCTGAATTTTTGCCATTTCCTGAGCGGCTTCGCTTGCCTCTCTGACAACAGTCAGAATTGTGCCCTCTGTAGGCTTCATTACAGCCTTATATGCGGCATCTACACCCTCTTTAAATGCGTTTGCAATATCCTTGGCACCTGCTTCGGTAAGACCTTTAAAGCCCTTTGAAAAGCCTCTGAAAATCAGAGAAAGAATTACTCCCGAGTTACCTCTTGCCCCTCTTAAAAGGGCAGAAGCACAACGTGAAGAAGCCTCATCAATAGTGCAATCATCGGGAAGGGCAGCCATTTCCTTTGCCGCCGCAGTAATTGTCATACTCATATTAGTACCCGTATCTCCGTCGGGTACCGGGAAAACATTAAGGGCATCAACTGCCTGTCTGCTATTTGAAATATTATTCGCCGCCGATATTATAGAGTCACGAAACATTAAACCAGTAATCATTTAATTTCTCCTAAATGTATTAGTTAAGTGCGTCAACATAAACATTAACCTTAGAAACCTGTAAGTCGGTAGCCTCTTCAACTGTATAACGAACCTTATTTACAATGCTTTCTACTATTGCGTTTATATTAACCCCATAGGATACGGAAATATGCAATTCTATGGTAAGCTTATCATTGTCGCTTTTAACAACAACACCCTGGTCAAGATTATCCTTTGAGCCCTTATTTTTGATAACGGACTTGATACTCTGATAGGGGTTTGAATTGACCATACCCGTAACGCCGAAGCAGCTTTGCGCCGCCCTGCCTACAAGATTTGCAAAATAATTATTTGTTATTTCAATATATCCGTTTGGATTTTCAATCTTAATCATAAATTTTCCTCCTCAGCAGGATTTATTTTTTCTTCCATCATTACTATTATAATTAATATTATATTCTAAATCAAGAAATAAAATTCCATGTGTCAATATTTGAAAAGAAATTTCCGTAATATCCCTGCATATCTCCGTTCATCGCCTTTGAATAGCATATCATACCTTTTTTATAAACAAGTGGGATAAACGGCATTTCTTCATTAAATGCAAGAATGAAATTTCCTAAATCTGCATCACCTGATAAATAATCACTGTAAAGATTGTCACACTTTATATTTTTGTCATCAATGCCGTACCTTACACCGCCCTTTTTATCAAAAAAAGGATACAGGCTCATATCGTCGGAAAGCTTAACCTCGCCGATAAAAATATCAAACTCAACATTTTTAATTCTTTGTGTATATTCCTTAGCTTCCTCGATTTCAAGCTTAACCGTGAAGCCTACCGCCTCAAGCTGAGATTTTAAAAGCGTTGCAACGGCAATACGATTATTATTCTTGTTTACCAAGATTGTCAGCTTCAAATCCTTTGCTTTAACTCCGCTTTGAGTTATTGCCTGCTTTGCGGTAGCAATATCTGCGGTATCTGAAAAAATCTTTATGTTTTGAGCAATTTTTCCCGCAGGATTAAAGGGTGAAGACGCCATCGTTGCGTATCCCGAATAGGCACTGTCGGCAAAGGTTTTTCTGTCAGACGCCAAGGAAATAGCTTTTCTTATCTGAGCATTTGCCGTTATTCCTGCCATAGAATTTACACCTATATAAACAAGGTTATTCATATTAACAAGCTTTTTCGCACAGGACATTCGCTTTGAAACAGAGGAGCTTAAATCTCTGAAGGCATATGAAATATTGCCGATATTTACTGCATTATCTATTGAATCAGCCGCCGCAATATTCACAAGATTTATCGTTGTGATATACGGGTCAAAGCTGTCTGTAGCATTCGCCGTAAGTACCGTTTTTCCCGAGGAGGACTGCTCATATATATATCTGCCGCTTCCTATGGGATAGCCGTTTTCATCGTCCTTGGTGGAAGCAATGGGAAAGGTAAGCAAATTAACTGCATAGGGATTTTCCCTGTCAAGATAAAAGGTTACGGAATTACCGCTTGCACTTGCGTAATCTATATATTGAAGAGAATTTTTATATGCAGGAGAGTCCTTAGCCGCTTCAAAGGAGTACACAACATCATCTGTGTCAAGGGCTGAACCGTCGGAAAATTTAAGCTGTGGATTGATGTTCACTTTAAGGGCTTTACTGTTAGTGAACTCATAGCCCGTTGCTATATTCGGCACAGGCTCGTAATTTTCGTCAAGGTCAAAAAGGGACTCAAAAACAAGAGAGGATAAAATCTGATTATTCTGAGTTTTAGCCTTAAACGGGTCAAGACTGTCACCCTGAGTATAGCTTAGCTTAAAGGTTGTATTATCGGTAACCTTCGGGGCGGAGGTTTCCGTAATTTCAGTTGGCGCTTCGCTATTATTTTCGGCAGAGGTACAGCCTGTCAGGCAGGCAATAAGCATTACTGCCGCTAAAAAAAACGCAATATATCTTTTTGCCATTTCTACCTCCTGATTAGCGTAGTATTCACGGTTTTTCCCGATGTGTTATCAATTTCAAACAGGCATCCCTCAAGAACACAGGGACCGTCATTATTAACAAACCTAACAGGCAGACCTGTTTTAAGCTTATATATTGCACATTCGGGGTCAACTCCGAGTACACTGTAATAAGGACCTGTCATTCCTATGTCGCTGACATATCCCGTACCGTTGGGGAGAATTTGATTATCATTTGTCTGAACGTGAGTATGAGTTCCGTAAATAGCAGATACCCTACCGTCAACATAAAAGCCCATTGCTCTTTTTTCCGCAGTTGCCTCTGCGTGAAAATCAATGATTATATTATTTACTCCCTGAGCCTTTATCTCATCAATAACACGGTCAATAACGGAAAATGGATTTTCCACAGGGTCAAGATATACTGCTCCCTGAAGATTTACTACTGCAAGGGTGAAGCTTCCTTTATCCACTATTTCGTAATATTTCCCAGGTGCCGAGGAATGATAATTTGCAGGTCTTATAACGGGATGGTCCTCATCAAGATAGTCATAAATTTCCATACGTCTCAAGCTATGATTACCTAAGGTTATAACATCTGCTCCGCTGTCAAGGATATACTCTGCACTTTGAGGGAGCACTCCGTTTCCCACTGCAGAATTTTCACCGTTTACAATAACTATATCTGCGTTTAATTCTTTTTTTAATTTCGGCAGCTCCTGCCTTAAATATTCGCATCCCTGCTTTGAGACAACGTCTCCGATTGTTAAAATTTTCAAAATTACACCGTTTCTATTCAAACTGTTTTAATATTTCCGAATTATAATTATACAATAACTTATAATTAAAAACAAGAATTTGACACAAAATTAATACTGTGTTAAAATTATTTTTATATCAAAAATTTTTCAGACATAAATTTTGCCTGTTTTATACAGTTAGTATATAATTATAAAAATATTTTTGGAGGTTAGAGAAATGAGATTATGTATTTTTGGTGCGGCTAGCAACGAAATTGACAGTAAATATATATCATCGGTTGAGGCTTTAGCTGAAAAGCTCGCAAAAAGAGGTCACAATCTTGTGTTCGGCGCAGGTGGCTGCGGACTTATGGGTGCGGCGGCAAGAGGCTTTAGAAAAGGTGGCGGACACATTATCGGTGTTATTCCCGAATTCTTTAAAGAGGCTGATGTTGAAACAATTTATAACGATTGCGACGAGCTGATTTACACCGACAGTATGAGGGAAAGAAAGGCTAAAATGGAGGAAAAGGCAGAGGCATTTGTCATTGTTCCAGGCGGAATAGGAACATTTGAGGAATTGTTTGAGGTGCTGACCTTGAAGCAACTCGGCAGACACAACAAGCCCATTGTAATCTACAATATAGACGGCTACTATGACGCTATGGAAACCCTGCTTCAGCGTTCTGTAAAAGAGGGCTTTGTAAGGGAAAACTGTAACTATCTTTATCAGTATTTTACAAGTGATGATGACTTAATTGACTATGTAGAGAAAAATATTCAGTACCATTTTTCAATCGAGGATTTGAAAAACGGATAAATTAGGTTTTATCGGGGTGTTGTTTGTAGTAGTAACATACCTATAAACCCGAATTTAACAAAAAACGGCAGACGTAAAGTCTGCCGTTTTTTATACTATTTGTAAATTTAACGTGCCTTTGCTTCAATTTCTTCGGTAATTCTTGAAATGAATTCTTCAAGAGTTGAAGCGCCCTCATCACCGTTTTTACGTGAACGGACAGAAATTGTATTAGCCTCGATATCCTTATCACCTGCAAGAATCATATATGGCACCTTTTCAAGCTGAGCTGAACGAATCTTGAAGCCGATTTTTTCGCTTCTGTCATCAATCTCACAGCGAATACCCTTTGCCTCAAGAGCCTTCTTAACATCATAGAGATAATCAAGATGTCTGTCGGCAATAGGGAGAAGCTTAACCTGAACGGGAGCAAGCCAGGTCGGGAATGCACCTGCGTATTTCTCGATAAGCAATGCAAGAGTTCTTTCGTAACAACCGATTGATGTTCTGTGAATGATATACGGATTCTTCTTCTGACCGTCACGGTCTGTATATTCCATACCGAATTTCTCAGCAAGCATTTGGTCAATCTGGATTGTAATAAGTGTATCTTCCTTGCCGTAAACATTTTTAATCTGAATATCAAGCTTCGGTCCGTAGAAAGCGGCTTCGCCGATACCGATTTTATAGTCAAGTCCAAGGTCGTCAAGAATGTTCTTCATAACGCCCTGTGCTTCGTCCCATTGCTCCTCTGTACCGATATACTTATCTCTGTCATTGGGATCCCACTGACTGAAGCGGAAAGTTACATCCTCGTAAAGTCCGAGAGTTTTGAGCATATATTCGCAAAGCTCAAGACAACCTCTGAATTCATCCTCAAGCTGTTCGGGAGTACACATCAAGTGGCCCTCGGAAATTGTAAACTGTCTTACACGAATAAGACCGTGCATCTCACCACTTGCTTCATTTCTGAAAAGTGTTGATGTTTCATCATATCTAAGCGGTAAATCTCTGTATGAACGTGGCTTATTGAGATAAGCCTGATACTGGAAAGGACATGTCATAGGACGAAGTGCAAATACTTCCTTGTCTTTTTCGGGATCACCTAAAATAAACATACCGTCTTGGTAATGATCCCAGTGACCTG
>CALYNW010000013.1 GCA_945224895.1 uncultured Clostridia bacterium | reverse complement strand
ATGTTGTTGAATGAAGCAACTGCTTATAGCGGGCTTGCACTGCAAGCCCCTACGATAGCTGCTACAATCACTCTATTAAAAATTAGTGGATTTTTTCGTTAGGCAAGGCTTTGGCAAAATTTCGTCGACGGGAGCATACTCGCTGTATGTGACCGAGCGGAATTTTGACAGTAACGCAGTCTAACGGAAAAAGACACAATTTGCCAAATACTAATTTGTTTTTTTACCATATCTTTACTTTTTCTTTGCTGTTATTTTGAAATCTTTTGATATTATTAAGGCAAAGGAAAGGTACGTGACAAAATTGTCATTAAGATGTCACGTTGATGTAATGTGGGTACATTAAAATGATGTTAGAGGTGAGGATATGAACATATTAGTTACCTTAAATTCAGGCTACGTTAAACCCCTTTGTACAATGCTCAAATCTCTTGTAGCCACAAATTACGGCACGGTGATTGACCTTTATGTTGCACACAGCTCTTTAACCGAGCTTGATTTTAAAATGATAAAAAACGCTCTTGCAGGAAGCTTTTCATCAGTTCATCAGATTAGACTTGACGATGACCTGTTCATTAATGCTCCTACGAAAAAGCGTATTTCAAAGGAAACCTATTATCGTATTTTTGCTCCAATCTATCTCCCAAGGTCTGTTGAGAGAATTCTTTACATTGACCCCGATACAATTATCTTAAACTCCTTAAATCACTTTTACTCGGCAGACTTTGGGGATAGTTTGATTATAGGCGCCAAGCATTTTGACGGCGTCATTGACAGCTGGAACAGAGGACGTCTCGGTATCAGATATTCCGAAAAATACATAAACGCAGGTATTATGCTTCTGAATATCAAGGAAATGAGAAAAACCTTTGACGAAAAGAAAGTGTTTAAGGTTATCAAATACCGTTCCTCAATTTTGTTTTTGGCTGATCAGGATTTGATAAATATTCTCTACGACGGAAAAATTAAAACCCTGTCGGAGTATAAAATCAATCTTGATGAAAGAACCTTTAAGCACCTGCTTAAAAGATGCTCTCTTGATGAGTGCCTTGAATTTGTTGTAAGGAATACGCTGATTATTCATTACAACGGAAGGAATAAGCCTTGGAACAGCGAATACTCGGGATATTTAAAGCAGTTTTATGACGAATACGCCGAGGGCAAGGAAAATGTTATAAGCTATGAAAAGGGTGCTTGAAAAATATTTTAAGGTTCCTCCCAGAGAAACCTTCATAATCTATGCTGTGGGGGCAGGAATAATTTTGACATTGTTTCTTGTTCTGTATCTGACTGTGGGGAAAAGCCTAACGGCTTTTGTATCCGATACAGACAGCTTTAAGCAATGGCTTGACTCCTATAACGGTCTGAGTGCGGCGGTTTTCGTGTTCATCAGAGCGTTTCAGACGGTTATCAAAATTATTCCTGCAGAGCCTTTAGAGATAGCCTCGGGCTATGCCTTCGGAACCTTTGGCGGTCTTGCACTTTGCTCCCTTGGAAGCTTTTTAGGCTCGTTGGTAATCGTTATGCTTTCACGGTTTTTCGGTGCAAAATTTGTAAATGCTTTCATTAACGAGGAGCAAATTAATCAGCTTAAAATTATCAGTGATAAGAATAATCAAAGACTGTTTTTGATTGTGTTTTATCTTATCCCCGGTACTCCCAAGGATATTTTTACTTATATTGCAGGTACTCTTAAAATAAATCTCGTTGAATTTTTTGTAATTACAACTCTTGCAAGAATACCGTCTATAATAACATCTACAATTTGCGGTGCACAGATAAGCGAAAAGAATTATATTACGGCACTGATTGTCTTTTTGCTTACAGGGCTTGTTACTGCAATTTGTACCTTTGCTTATAAAAAATATAACGATAAACAAAAAAATCCCAATTAATTTTGGGATTTTTAATATTTTATAAATACATTGAAATTTTTTACATAATATGATATATTTCTATACGAGATAGTGTTTTTATCACTTACTATATAAGGGGTTGTTAAAATGAAAAAAATAATTGCCGCGGTACTTTCGGTTGTTTTAATAATAACAACAGTATTCTGTATAAATTTATCAGTTGTCAGTGCCGCAACAAGCGGTGACTGCGGAAAGGGTACTCTTAAGCCCACTTCAAAGGCTACGTGGACATATGACACTACCACTAAGACTCTTACTATTACAGGTACCGGTGCAACGCATAACTATGGCGTTACAACTACCAATCCTGCTCCCTGGAAGGAGTACAGGGACGAAATAACTACTGTTGTAGTCGGAGAGGGTATTACTACTATCGGTACGGCAAGCTTTTATCTATTTACTGCTCTTACATCAGTATCTCTTCCAAGTACACTTAAAACAATAAGTGGAGGTGTTGCGGATTACGGTGCTTTTAGAGAATGTACTGCACTTGAAAATATCACCTTGCCGTCAAGCCTTACAACTATTGAGGCAATGGCTTTTAAAGGATGTTCTGCCCTTAAAAGCATAACATTTCCCGACAGCCTTACCTCTCTCGGTACTGCCGCCTTCAGAGAATGTACATCTCTTGCAACCGTAACCTATGGTACAGGACTTGTGTCTACAGGTGTTGAGGCGTTTTACGGCTCAGGTGTAAACAAGGTTAATTTCTCATCAACAATCACAACCATTGATAATTATTCCTTCTTCAATACAAAGTTTGTTACTGTTGAAATTCCCGAAACGGTAACAGATATCAATACAAGAGCCTTTGCAAACTGCTCGTTTATGACTACTGCAACTGTTTATAATGCAAACTGCTCATTCAACGGTATTATTGGTGAGGATCCCTTTAACGGCTCATCACAGTCTCTTACTATGAGAGGTCATTCTCCCTCAACCACTCAGACCTATGCTGAGGAAAAAGGCTATAATTTTGAGTCTATTGACGAATGCCTGCACAATAATACAACAGAAACCGTTACTGTTGCACCTACCTGTACTGAAAAAGGTATGTCGGTTCTTGTTTGCGATGACTGCGGAGTTACCCTTAAAGAAACAGAGCTTGCCGCAACAGGTCATATATATGAGCTTATAGAAGAGGAGGATGCCTCCGAATCAGACGGTCATATCTATCAGTATTATACCTGTACTGCCTGCGGTACAGAAAATAATGTAATTAAGCATATTTCATATATTGACGGCTTTTATAAAACTACAGTTATTAAGCAGGGCTCATGTACAACAACAGGAATTGAAAGGCATACCTGCAATATTGAGGGCTGCGGAGCAAGTGAAAATGTTGTAATACCAAGGGGAACTCATACTGTTGATGAATACACGGTTACAAAGGAGCCTACCTGTACCGAGCAGGGAGAAAAGGAAGGCGTTTGTACCGTCTGCGGAGCTACGGATATTCAGAAAATCCCTGCAACAGGACATACAAATGAGCTTGTTGGCACAGAGGTTAATACAGATAACGGTCATACATATGAAACATATCAGTGTACTGTTTGTCAGGCTAAGACAGTAACCTCAACCCATGATAGCTGGGTAGACGGATATTATACTTCAACCGTTATTACAAATGCTACCTGTACTGTTGACGGTGCAAAAAGAGATGTTTGTAATATCTGCGGAGCATCACAGCTCGTAACCATTCCTGCAAGCGGTGAGCATGATTGGTATGAAACAGACAGAACTGAGCCAAACTGTACGGCAACAGGCAGGATTATGTATGCATGCCATAACTGTAACCTTACAAAGTCTGAAACAATACCGGCTATAGGTCATAACTATGTTCTTGTTTCGGAAAACAGTACAGAGCCAACCTGTACCCTGTCTGGTACTTATAATTACAAATGCTCAAATGAGGGCTGCAGCTCTGCTAAAACCCAAACCATTCCTGCGTTAGGACATACCCCTGCTGCCGATAGTGAAATAGTTATAACCCAGCCTACCTGCGAAGAAGATGGATTGGGGACTGCAACCTGCGAAAGATGCGGTGTTACAGGTGACAATTATCAGTATGTGATACCTGCCCTCGGTCACGATTATGTTGACGTACTTGTAGATATTGCAGATAAACCCGGACACTCAATTTCAACTCCAACCTGTTCCCGTTGTCAGTCTACTCAGTCATCTGAAACCGTTCACGTGGAATGGATAGACGGCTACTATACCCGTACGGTTATTACAACAGGTAGCTGTACTGTTGCAGCAACAGCACGTGATACCTGTACAATCTGCGGAGCTACACGAACAAATACAACTCCAGCCCCGGGGCATGATTATTGCTTCACAGGTATTAACGATTCAAATCAGCTTTGTTATAAGTGCAAAACCTGTGATAATGAAGTAACAAGAAATGTAGCTACCGTTAAGCTTCTTTGGAGCGTGAATTACGTCAATAAAGCACCAAACGATTCTACAGTAACAAACGGATATTTGTTCGACTTGAATAATGACGGTATTATCAATGCAAAGGATTATGCTATTTTAAGCAAAGCATCGAATTCATAATTTAACCAAATCAATTCTGATAAAAGGACAGTTCATACTGTCCTTTTATTTTTTTACATTTTATTTATAAAATAATTTGCTTTATTCTATTTACTTTGAGAATAATTTATATTATTATATAAGAGATAAAATACGCTTTTAAGCGGAGGTATAAAAATGAGCATTGCATATAAAAGAATTCTTTTAAAGCTCAGCGGAGAGGTTCTTGCAGGTGAAAGGAAAACAGGTATTGATAACGATACTGTTATTAAAATCTGCAAATCGGTGAAGAAGATTGCCGATATGGGAGTTGAGGTCGGAATTGTTGTAGGCGGCGGAAACTTTTGGAGAGGCAGAACAAGCGAGCATATGGACAGAGCAAGAGCAGACCATATCGGTATGCTTGCAACAGCTATGAATTCGCTTGCTCTTTGCGACGCACTTGAACAGCTTGGCGCTGACGTAAGAGTGCAGACAGCCATTGAAATGCGTCAGATTGCCGAGCCTTACATCAGAAGCAGAGCAATCCGCCATTTCGAAAAGGGCAGAATTGTTATTTTCGGCTGTGGAACAGGCTCACCATTCTTTTCAACGGATACTGCGGCGGCGCTTCGTGCAGTTGAGATAAATGCCGATGTTCTTCTTAAGGCAACAAATGTTGACGGCATTTACGACAAGGACCCTAACAGGTTCGATGACGCTGTTAAATTTGATGATATTACCTTCAGAGATGCGCTTGCAAGAGATATCAAGGTTATGGATTCAACTGCATTTTCACTTTGCAAGGATAATGATTTATCAATACTTGTATTTAATCTTGAAAATCCCGATAATATTGTTAAAGCCGTTCAGGGAGAAACAATCGGAACACTTGTAACTAACTAAAAAAATAGAAATTTAAGAGAGGTATATTTATGGAAGCAGTATTCAGCAAAACTAAGGAAAAAATGGAAAAGTGTCTTAACGCACTTGAAAGAGATTTTTCTTCAATCAGAGCCGGCAGAGCAAATCCTGCCGTGCTTGACAAGGTAATGGTTGATTATTACGGGGTGCCTACTCCTATTAATCAGATGGCGGCTGTCAGCGTTCCTGAAGCAAGAATGCTTGTAATTCAGCCTTGGGATGCTTCAACTCTTAAGGATATTGAAAAGGCAATTAACACCTCGGATATCGGCATCAATCCGCAAAATGACGGTAAGGTTATCCGCCTTGCTTTCCCTCAGCTTACAGAGGAGCACCGTAAGAGCCTTCAAAAGGATGTTTCAAAAAGAGGTGAGGAGGCAAAGGTTGCTATCCGTAATGTCCGCAGAGATGCTATGGACGATATCAAAAAGCTTAAAAAGGATAATCAGATAACAGAGGATGACCAGAAGGACGGAGAGAAGAAGCTTCAGGACATCACTGACGATTATATTAAGCAGGCTGAGACAATTACAAAGAAAAAGGAAGAAGAAATTCTTTCAATTTGATTATGACGGATTTTGAGGGCGGCTGAAATAATGTCGCCCTATGTATTTAAGGAGACGATATTATGGCTCTGTTTTCAAAGAAAAATGACAGCTCGCAGGAATTTACCGTGCTTCCCAAGCATATAGGAATTATTATGGACGGTAACGGCAGATGGGCGAAGAAAAGAGCCTTGCCTCGTTCGGCAGGTCACAAGGCGGGAGCAAATGTTTTCAGAACTATAAGTAAGGAATGTGAACGTCTGGGAATTGAATACGTTACCTTTTATGCTTTTTCTACAGAAAACTGGAAAAGACCTAAGGAAGAGGTTGACGCCTTAATGAATTTGTTTATGGACTATCTTCTTGAGGCGAAAAGCGATATGACTCAGGCAGGTAACAGTAAGATTAAGTTTATCGGTGAACGTGAAGGAATTTCAGATGATTTGCTTAAGCTTATGGACGAGGCTGAGGAGGAAACTGCTTCGCACACAGGTACAACCGTTTATCTTGCAATTAATTACGGCGGCAGACAGGAAATTGTTTCTGCGGTAAATAAGCTTATTAAAGAGGGTAAAACGGAGATAACCGAGCAGGATATTTCCGATAATATTTATACAGTTCCCGACTGTGACTTGATTATCAGACCAAGCGGAGAGGAAAGACTTTCAAATTTCCTGCTGTGGCAGGCGGCTTACAGTGAGTTTTGGTATAGCGATGTTCTTTGGCCTGATTTCAAGGTTGAGGATTTGCATATGGCTCTCAGGGAATTTGAAAAGAGAAACAGACGCTTCGGCGGTTAGTCAATTTGAGTGATAAATAAAATAACGCCTGAATCGGTTTAATTACGGAGGAAAATATGAAACAAAGAGTTATTACGGCTGTCTGCCTGTTGGCAGTCCTTGCTGTTGTTGTATGGCAGATAAACACTCCTGTTCTTGTTATCGCAGTTGCCTTTTTGTCGGCTGTGGCAACAGGAGAAATAATGAGATGTGCAAATGTACAGAATACGTTTATTAAGGTCGTTGGTATAATCTGTTCAGCGGCATTTCAGCTTTTTGCAAGTGCAAGCGTCCTTGAGCCTGTGGTTAGCACAGAGGTTTGGGACAAGGTTATCGGAACAGTTCCTAATATTATTTTTATAATTGTTCTCTGCCTTGCATTTCTTCTTGCTATGCTCAAGGGTTATGCCTATACAACCTTTGAGGATGTTGCCGTTTCGGTTTTTGCAAGCGTGCTTGTGCCTTTCGGATTCAGTATTTTTATCAGGCTTCGTGATATGTTTGATAATGAGCAGTTCGGAATTTATCTTATTTTTTACGCTCTTATTTGCGCTCTTGCTACCGATACAGGTGCTCAACTTACAGGAATGGCGTTTGGAAAGCATAAGATGTCTCCGAATATTTCTCCTAAGAAAACTGTTGAGGGTGCAATAGGCGGACTGATTTTCAGCTTTATTTTAAATGCTGTTGCATTGACAGTTTATAATAAGGTTGCCGTTGTTCCCATAAGCCGTGAAATGGCAACGGTTCTGCTTGTTGCAGTGCTTCCCGTGTCATTTATGGGTATGATGGGAGACCTTTCCGCCTCTGTCCTTAAAAGAAACTTTGACGTAAAGGATTTCGGAAAAATTTTCCCCGGTCACGGCGGAGTTATGGACAGACTGGATTCATCTCTTTTTACTCTGCCTGTTACATATGCGATAGCACTTTTATCTCTTAAATTCTTTTGATTGAGGGTGAATTTAATGAAAAATATTTCTCTTTTGGGCTCAACAGGATCTATAGGAAATCAGAGCCTTGATGTATGCCGTATGCACGGCTATAAAGTTAGATGTCTTACTGCAAATTCACGTGTTGACATCATAGA
The DNA here is from genome assembly GCA_945224895.1 of uncultured Clostridia bacterium. GTDB lineage: Bacteria > Bacillota > Clostridia > Oscillospirales > Acutalibacteraceae > Eubacterium_R. Next base: position 2,591 of record CALYNW010000013.1, on the reverse strand, counting down.
AAATCAGGTAAGAGAATTCAAACCTGATATGGTCTGTATGATGTCGGAAAAATCAGCGTCAGAGCTGAAAACAAGAATTGCAGATACAAATACTAAGGTAGTCAGCGGTATGGACGGACTAATTGAATGTGCCGTTTATGATAAGGCTGATACCGTTTTGAATTCAGTTGTGGGAATGGTAGGTCTTTGCCCCACACTTGAGGCAATAAAGGCTAAAAAGACAATCGCCCTTGCAAATAAGGAAACCCTTGTTGCAGGCGGTCATCTTGTAACAAATCTTGCAAGGGAAAACGGCGTCAGTATTCTTCCTGTTGACAGTGAGCATTCCGCAATATTTCAGTCAATGCAGGGTATGCCGTCAAAAAAGGCAGTCAAGAAAATTATTCTTACTGCATCGGGCGGACCGTTTTTCGGAAAGAAATTAAGCGAGCTTGAAAATGTTACTGCCCAAGATGCTTTAAAGCATCCTAATTGGGATATGGGTGCAAAAATTACCATTGATTCTGCTACAATGATGAATAAGGGACTTGAATTTATCGAGGCTAAGTGGCTGTTTGATATGCCTAACGAGGATATTGAAATTGTTGTCCATAGAGAATCGGTAGTTCATTCCGCAATAGTGTATCAGGATAATTCAATGATAGCACAGCTTGGTGTTCCCGATATGAGAATACCGATACAGTACGCTCTGACCTATCCCGAAAGGGAGCCAAGTCCTGTTAAAGAATTGTCTCTGACAGATTACGGAAAGCTAACCTTTTTTGAGCCTGACTATGACACATTCAAATGTATTGATGTCTGTAGGAATGCTATTGAGCTTGGCGGACTTCATCCTGCAGCAGCAAACGGAGCAAATGAAGAAAGCGTAAAACTTTTCTTAAATGGTAAAATTAAATTTACCGATATTGCATATCTTAATAACGAAGCAATGAAAAATGCTCCCGATAAAAAAGATTTTACTCTTGATGATGTCCTTGAAGCTGACAGGCAGGCAAGAGAATTTGTTATTGAGGCGGTTAAGTGAGTATAGCATCTGTATGGAATTCGGTATATCCCGTAATTATAGCAATTCTGTTTTTTGAGCTTATTGTCATCATTCACGAGGGCGGTCATTTTGTCTCCGCTAAGCTGATGAAAATTAAGGTTAATGAATTTTCAATCGGAATGGGACCGAAGCTTTTTCAGATAAAGGGAAAAGAAACGAAATATACCCTGCGTATCGTACCCTTCGGAGGCTACTGTGCAATGGAGGGCGAGGATGAGGAAAGCGACGACGAAAGAGCCTTTATCAATAAAAAGGTCGGTCAGCGCTTTTTTGTAGTAGTTGCAGGTGCAGTAATGAATTTGATTTTAGGCTTTATTATTGTGCTGATAATTACCTGCTCGGGAAATCTTGTGGGAACAACTGAGGTTGCGAAGTTTGATACAGATGCCGTCAGTCAGTCCTACGGACTTCAGGTAGGGGATAAGATAAAAAGCATTGACGGTATGAGGGTGTATACCACAAACGATGTTACAACAGGTCTTTCACGCTGTGAGGACGGCAAAATTGAAATGCTTGTTGAACGTGACGGCAAGGATAAAAAGCTGAATATTGAATTTGCCACAGAGGAGTATGAAGGTACAACCTATACAAAAATGGATTTTTGGCTCAGGGGTGTTGATAAAACCGTGGGAAATGTTTTGTCGCAAACCTGTAAGGAATTTGTTTCCTATGCCAGAATGGTGTTTTTATCAGTCCACGATTTGCTTGTGGGCAGGTACGGTCTTTCTGATTTAAGCGGACCTGTAGGTACCGTTTCGGTGGTTTCAAATGCAGTTAAAACCTCTGCCTATTCAATGCTTAGAATTATGGCACTCTTGACTATTAACGTCGGACTTTTCAATCTTTTCCCCATTCCTGCACTTGACGGATGGAGGCTGTTTGTCCTTGCAGGTGAGGGAATTACAAGAAAAAAACTGCCCGCAAAGGCAGAATATATAATCAATGCAGTAGGACTTGTGCTTTTGTTAGGTCTTATGTGCGTAGTAACCTTTAGCGATATTACAAAGCTGTTTTAACATTTATGTAAAAAGGTGATTTTATGGATAGAAGAAATAGCAGAAAAATTAAACTCGGAAACACTTATATCGGCGGTGACAGCGACATACTTGTTCAAAGTATGCTCAATATCCCGTCAACAGATATAGAGGGCTCTGTAAATCAGGCAAAGGAGCTTGCGGCAGCAGGCTGTCAGGTTATCCGCTTTGCCATTCCCAATGAGGATGCCCTAAATCTTGTTGAGCCTATTAAGGAGGCTGTTGATGTTCCTCTTGTTGCTGACATTCATTTTGACTACCGCCTTGCTTTAGGTGCAGTAGAAAGAGGTATTGACAAAATCAGAATTAACCCCGGTAATATAGGTGATGAAAGCAGGGTTAAGGCTGTTGCCGATGCCTGCAAGGCAAGGAATATCCCTATCAGAATAGGTGTAAATTCAGGCTCACTTGAAAAAAATATACTTGCAAAATACGGCTCTCCCACACCTGAGGCAATGGTTGAGTCCTGTCTCTTATACACATCTGACGCTGCCGACGATCTTACGCGTGTA